>CAYOKY010000017.1:0-11559 GCA_964404695.1 Microcaldota archaeon
TGTTTTATCAACTCTATTTTTTTTAATGATAATTGTATCAAACATATTAAACATTAAAACAGGAATTTCAAACAATACAATAGTTCTATCATTAATCATTCAATCTTTTTTACTATCCAATGGATTACTATTTTCCAAAGTTAAAATTCAGGAACTAATTCCAAAAATAAATGTTTTATTATTTATAAAAACCCTAGGGGTTTACGTTATAACAATGGTTGTAACAATCAGCGTTTTTGCAATACTTATCCTTGGATTAAACATGGAACCTGACACGTATCTAGTCCAGCAAAAACTTCAAAACATAGGCCCGATAGTATTCCTTCTGGCAGTAATCATTGCACCCATATGCGAAGAGATATTCTTTAGAGCAACATTAGTACCAAAATTTGGGATTATAATCAGTGCATGCATATTTGCATTAGTTCATATAAGTTACGGTTCAGTATTTGAAATAATTGCTGCATTAATATTCGGGTTAAGTTTGGGTTACGTTTATAAAAAATGGGGATTGAATCACAGCATTCTTTTACATATGCTGATCAATCTGGTATCTGTCACCATGATGTTTCTTGTGGAATACATTTAATGTTTTTAAATCATTTTGTTCATCACCATCAATCCCAAAAAAAGCATTCTTAATTTGAACTAACAATGGTTCAGCAAACTCCTGATTCAATATTACTAAAGCGGATTTGGAACCAACACCTATGCCTCTTTCACTTAGGAATAGGTCTACAAACTCGTTATCTTTTACTGCCAGAGAATACTCAACAACCATCTCTATAAATCGTTCACTAAATTTATTTGAATACGGAGAATACCTATAATCATTTAAAACTTTTTTAAAGAAAGAGGAATTTGAGGAATGACCATTTGCCAAGTCAAACAATGATAAAGCAAAAACATGTCTAAGACCTTGATCTTTAGCAAAGTCATCAAGCTCTTCTACACTTAACCCAATGCGCTGTAAAAGATTTGAAAATAGTTCAATAGAATTCTTCCCTGTACCTTTGTCAAATACTTTGGACAAACGTAAACATAATGTGGCAATGTCAAATTTAGTTTCACGGTCATTAAACAATGTTGTTCTTTCAAGTACTATAACATCCTTACAACCATTTGAGTCTGTATACGGAATACATCTAGGAGTCATATATATAGTTTAAATTGATCATATATAAAATCTATGTTAAAAAATTTTTAAATATAAGGAAAAAAAGATAATAATTGAACTAATTTTTAATTAACCTTTAACAACACCTTTTGGGATCATCTTTGCAACCTTGCGAGTTATGCCTGCACTAACAACACTATTGATCACATCATCAACATCCTTATATGCCTCTGGCGCTTCTTCAGAAATAATATGTTCATCTGCTGCCTTAAGAGTTATACCTTTTGCAGTTAGACGATTCATAACCTGTTCCCAGGGATGATCCCTTATAGATTGTTTTCTTGACATAACGCGACCTGCCCCATGGCAAGTTGACCCAAAACTTATACCCATTCCCTTTTGTTCACCGGCCAAAACATAAGATGATGTCCCCATACTGCCCGGAATCAAGACAGGTTGACCAATATCTCTATAACTCATGGGCAATTCAGGACGCCCTGCAGGAAAAGCGCGGGTTGCTCCTTTCCTATGAACGATCAAATCCATATTCTTACCGTCAACATTATGATTTTCAAACTTTGCAATATTATGAGCAACATCATAAACTAAATGCATATCCTCACTAATATTGCCATGATCATTAAAAACCTGTTCAAATGTTTGCCTAACCCTATGCATCATCATTTGCCTATTTGTAAAAGCATAATTAACAGCGCATGACATTGAAGAAATGTATTCCTGCCCAATCTTTTCATTAACATGTGCATAACACAACTGTAAGTCAGGAAGTTTAACATTATGTTTCTGATTATTTTCTAGCATAACTTTCAAGTAATCAGTGCAAATCTGGTGACCAAAGCCCCGTGAACCACTATGGATCATAACAACTGCCTGTCCTTGTTTCAAACCAAACTTTTCTGCTGAAAGCGGATCAAATACCTGTTCAACTTTTTGAACCTCTAAAAAGTGGTTGCCTGCACCTAAAGTTCCAAGCTGGGGCTTACCCCTTTTAATTGCAGTATCGCTTAAATAAGACGCATCTGCTTGTTTCATTTGCCCGTTTTCTTCACAATGTTCAATGTCTTCTTTAAACCCGTAACCTTGTTCAACTGCCCATGACACACCATTGGTAACAGCATCAAAAAGTTCATTTTGATTTAACCTCAGTTTACCTTTGGACCCAACACCGCTAGGGATATTTTCAAACAACTTTTTAACAAGTTCATTAATTTTTGGTTCAACATCACTAAACATTAAAGGAGTAGTAACAAGCCGGACGCCACAATTGATGTCAAAGCCAATGCCTCCCGGAGAAATTATTCCTTCATTAGCATCAAACGCTGCCACGCCACCAATAGGAAAACCGTAACCCTCATGACCATCAGGCATGACCAATGCGTTCTTGATAATGCCCGGCAAACCGGCAACATTAGTAATCTGTCCAAAGGTCCTGTCACGTTTCATGCCTTCAATAATCTTATCATTAGCAATAACTCTGACTGGCACATTCATGTTACCTTTCTTTTCAATTTCCCAAATAACATTATCAATTTTCTGCATAACTTAATTATAACGTTATTTCTTAAAAACCTTACCCAACAGTTCATCAATTGAATGGCCTGAGAATTTGCCAAATAAAATCTTATTGCCCATCAATAAAACAACAGTATTGTGACCTTTACCGCTTAAAGGTTTAACAAAAACCGCTTTGATTTTGACACGGGAAATTGGAGTGTCAAGCAAATTCAAATTACGGGTAAGCCGTTGAAGTAAAACCCCAACAAACCCGGAATTGCCATTATCAAAAGGATAATTTTCCTCTTGACCATTAATCTTATATTTTGCAACATCAAACGGAATTGTAGAAGTGGAAACTCTTTTATTTCGAACCACCATGGGTTTAAGAACTCCTTTATCAATAACTAAATTCTTCTCAGGATGTAGCAACATGAAACGTTCAATTGCAATCTCACGCCAATCACGTGGGATTTCAACCAAATCATCAACGTTTGCACGCTTTTGTTTTTCTAAATTTTTAATAATATAGGAATCCCACATTGGCCATTTATTATTTATAGTACTAATCTTTTGTTCTAAAAGTTTAATGCAATAACTTGCCCTACTGATTGACTGTTCAACCAATATTCTTGCCTGTGACTGATCATTAACTTCATTGACCAACTCTGTTACACGGGTTACTGGTATGGACAATAACAATTCCTGTTCTTCACTGACATCTATACGAAGATTGTTTGCGTTATTTAAAAGTTCATGAATCTTGGATACCTGTCCATTTAAATGTTCTAAACTTTTCTTACTACGAGATTTCATGTCACTTTTTTTTTGAGGTGCGCCCATAACCTTCAATTTAACATATTCTTCTATTGAAAAGTAAAGAGACAACACTCCAAGGAAAATACAAAATGCACCAATGGTTACAATCAAATTAGATGTTAACAATAAACGAATGTCATCCAGTGAATTAATACTTGTCAATGGAGAATTATAAGTCATGCCCAGACCAATCACTAATAAAATAATGCCAGCCGCAACGTATTGAATATAATTTGAGTTAACCTCACCAATCCAATCATAGAACACTTTTTTCAGATCTTTTTTTGAAAGTAGTCCCAAAACAAATTCCCAAATGAATTCTAAAAACCAAAGAATGTAACGCAATAAAATACCTAATAACGCAGCAATTAACGCAACACCAAAAACTGTGCCAAACATGCCAAATTTAGTATTAAGGTACTCTATAACTGAAAACACGGTTTGTAACCACGAATAATTGTCAACATTAACAGATTCTATACTTAATTCAGGAGAATTAATATTACCCAAATTATTAGAATTTATTCTTGATGGGCTTTCAAACTTGTAAATTAGATAACCAGGTATTTCCTCATTACCAACCTGTGATAATTCCCAATATAATTCGTCACCATTAATAGTTGTATAATTTGAATCGGTAACAACATTATTTACGTCCCACGGCATAGTTTCAGTGACTTTCAATTTTACGTAAGGATTATCGGATTTATGTAAAATCTCTAAGATTACAGAATACTCAACACTTTTTATAGGCGGGTCATGGAAAACATAAGTTACACCTTTAGATGAACTACCAGTTTCAACTGCTTCACTGGTTATAGTATCAATCATTGCCTGTAGGTACATTAAATTATAATCTATAGGAGGCCCTATCTTTAATCCTCCACCCAAATTGGAAATCAAAGTATTAGAATTCACACGAGATGCATATTCATCTATAACTAAAATTTTCTCCATTAACAAATTCATTTCATTTTCAGTTAAATTGCGATCATTATACCCCGTTAAACTGTTATCAAGTTCGATGACCTTTTCATCCATTTCCTTAACAGACAAGCTTAAATCAAGAACATCACTGATAAACAATTCGCCAAAAGAACTTATGCCAAGATCACATTTTGGAGTATGGCAACGTTGTAAACATGAAGTGCGAGAATCACATAAATAATAAATCCCATTAATATCATCATATAATCCAACCTGTTTCAATATTCCTTTTTCCTGTTCAGTGCTTGACTCCTTAAACATCTGCAACTGCTGTTCAAGTTTATAAATTGCATCAGATGGCAGATAATAAGTTACATCGCCATAGGAAACATTAGATTGAACATACGCATCAATTTCCGCCAAATCATAGATATTTCTCTCAAGAACATAACGTTTAATAGAAGTGGATTCCCCGTAACTGACAGGATAATATTCATAAACATTACGATCAATCAAACCGTTATTATCAAAATCTTCATTATAAATTTTATAAATCTCTTCCGTTGACGAACTAAATTCTACATTTTCATTAACACAACCAAAAAATAATAATAACAATGCGATCAGACTTATTATTTTATAATTCATAAAATACACCATAAACCAAAACCTATTTAAGGTTTTTAAATATTTCCTAATCATAATCTAATTAAATTTCAAATAATACGGGCTTGTGGCGCAGTGGTAGCGCGTCTCCTTGGCAAAAAACTTGTTTATGATGCATAAAAAGTTTTAACAAAAACCTAAAATGGAGGAGGTCGGGGGTTCAAATCCCCTCAAGTCCACTTAATCTTCAAAAGTTACTTCGCCGATCAATTTCAAAAAACCGGTCCATTCATGTTTAGGAATACGAGTTCCACTTTTTGTAAACCCAGTATAGTTATCAGTCTTGACAAATTCTCTGATAGTTACACCAGGAGTACCACCAAAATCATCAACCTTTACAACGATCTCAGTCGTATCATTTTTCTTTACTCTACCTATTTCTTTTTCCATATATATATCACCTATTCAATGGGTGGAGAATATGTTGAATAATAATCATAATAATCATCATCATATCCCCAATCAGTATCATCGCCACCACAGACGCAACAGCACCCGGCCATTAAAACAAGACCGAAGATTGCCAAAAACAAAACAAGCATATTCATATAAACATCCCTCCCCAATTTATTAATAATTCAATTTAATAAATGAAAGTTAATATTTTTAAATATTAAGGTAAATAAAAAGATTTAATCTTTAAAGAAATTTTTAGATAATTTAAGGTAAATTATGGGCCCGTGGTCTAGCGGTTATGACGTTCGCCTTACAGAAACTTCTTTTGGAAAGAGAAGTTTCATCAAGAAAAGATGAAACCACAACTAAAAAAGGAAGTTTGAAGAACGCGAAAGGTCGCCGGTTCAAATCCGGCCAGGCCCATTACCTCACTGGCTTTTTATTATAAAGGTAATAACATGAACTGGAAAGAGAACTTTGAAGAAGGACAAGAACTGGTTTTGGCAACCTGCTCCAGCCAAGGAAAACCTAACGCAAACGTGGTTATATCCCTTGGATTTTTAGAAGGTAAACTATTAATAGCAGATTGTCAAATGAGAACAACAATATCAAACATGCAGGAAAACAATAAAATTGCAGTTATCGGGAAGTACTGCCGAATCCTTGGAACAGTAGAAATTTTCACATCAGGACAATATTTTGATAAATGTGTTGAAAAAAGCAAAGAGTATAAAGTCAAAAACGCAATAGTTATAGATATCAAAGAAGTTTTTGACCTTGACAAGATTGAAAAGATTATTCAATAAGATACTCCCATCCAGGTTTCCATAATCCTTTTTTTCTCCAGTCTTCATTAATTGCCTGCGCCCAGGATTTATTATTAAGCAAAACTTCAATGGCCAACTGGGGAGCCTGGTGCGCCACAATCGCAACATGTTTACCTTCATAGTTTTGTTTTATAAAGTTTAGAAAATCAGCAATTCTCTTTTCAACATCCTTATAACTTTCCCCATTTGGAAAAGGAAGTTCAACATATTTAGCCATATCATTTTTGAACCCTTTTGCTGATTGCCTGGTAAAATCACCGTAGTTGCATTCCCGTAACCTGTTGTCCGGAATTATCAAGTATTTATCCACAAAAGCGAGTTTGGCTGAAATAATTGCTCGTGTTAAATCGGAACAGAAAACAATATCAAACCTTTTATGAGAAACAAGCTTGCCTAACTCCTTTGCCTGTTTTTTGCCCATTTCGGACAGTTCACCGGGAGACCATCCAGTAGCCAGATCCTTCTCATTATCAGTGGTCGTACCATGAACGAAATAAGTAATCTTAACAGTCATGATATTAAAGGTATATGAAAACGTTTATAATTAATTACAAACCATTAAGCTTATGAAATTCAATAAACTTTTACCGGAACTACTTGTTTCCAATCTTGAAAACAGCCTAGCTTTTTATACAAAAATACTTAATTTTAAAGTTGAATTTGAAAGGCCTGAGAGTAAATTCGTATTTTTATCTTATAATGGAAGCCAGATTATGATTCAAGAAATCACTGGTACAATGGGAAAACCCTGGATAACAGGAAAGATGGAGCACCCGTTTGGACGAGGAATAAATTTTCAGATTGAAACTAAGGAATTAAGTGAAATTGTACAATCATTGAAGAAAAACAAGCACAGAATTGAAGCAGAGCCTTATGAAACTGTTTACAAAATCGGTAATGAACAAATGAAAATGATAGAAATCATGGTTATGGATCCTGACGGATATCTTCTAAGATTTTCTCAGGAAATTGATAGATAGTTTAATCTATCCATTTACACGCTCGGTGTTGTCCCCACATAATTGAATACATTTAGGAGAACTGTTTTAGATATCAAATCACAAAACTTTTAAATTTGTTTAATCCTAACATCTGCTATGACTAACATTTTTATTATTCATGGAGCTTATGGAAACCCAAAAGAAAACTGGTTTCCTTGGTTGAAATCCGAACTTGAAAAGATAGGTTGCAAAGTTTTTGCCCCAAAATTTCCCACCCCTGAAAATCAGTCTCTTGAAAATTGGCTTAAAATTTTTGCAGAGTATAAACCACATTTGAATAAAAAATCTATTGTTGTGGGTCACAGTTTAGGACCAGGGTTTTTATTGAATATCCTTGAAAAATCAAATGCACCTATTAAAGCAGCTTTTTTTGTTTCCGGATTTACTGGTTCATTGGACAATCCTAGTTTTGATAAAATTAATAAATCTTTTTTTGATAATGGATTTGATTGGCAAAAAATTAAATGCAATTGTCCAAACTTTTTTGTTTTCCATTCAGATAATGATCCTTACGCCCCATTAAAAAAGTCCAAAGAACTTGCAAAAAACTTAAATGCAAAATTAATTATTATTAAAAATGCAGGCCACTTTAACGAGGAGTCAGGTTATACCAAATTTGAGTTACTTTTTAATGAAATAAAAAAACAATTATAAATTTTAGTACTTATCTAAATTTTTATATAGAAAAAATGGACAAGAGAGCAGATAGTTAACATTTTTCCTTTTCAAGTACAAAGCGTAAATTACCTGAAACAATAACTTATATTATATAACTCATCTTTCCCCATCCCACTCTTTAAGAAACTCATCCAGGAACTGTTGTACAAACTCATGGCGATGTTCAGCTATCTCTCTCCCGGAACGAGTATTCATCCTGTCCTTGACAAGCAACAACTTTTCATAGAAATGATTAAGAGATGAAAAATTATCTTTTATATACTCCTCTTTAGTCATGTTGAGATTAGGTTTTATGTTTGGATCATAAATTGCCCTGTTCCTATAACCTCCATAATTAAAGGTCCTTGCTATGCCTATTGCACCGATTGCGTCCATCCTGTCAGCATCCTGAACAATGTCAAGCTCAGGCGACTTGAATTTCTGGGCAAAGTTGCCTCCTCCAAAAGAAACATTAGTAATGATTTGGACAACGTGCACAATTACATCGTTATTAACTTCTAATGAACTTAAAAAATCCTTTGCCTTGGAAGGACCTACCTGTTCGTCGCCGTCATAAAATTTGGGATCAGCAATATCATGAAGCAATGCTCCCAGTTCAACAGTAAACAAATCAACATCTGCACTTTTGTCAATTTCATCTTTAGCGATTTGCAAGGCCAGTTTCCAGACACGATAACTGTGCCACCAGTCATGACCTGTCTCAGCATTCTTTAATGCAGTTTTTACAAAATCCATAGTTTTTTTAATAATTAGCTCTTTATCTATAATCTCCATGATAATTATAAAAACCAATTCAATATAAATATTTCCATATAACTATCTAAAACACATTAAACAAAATGAAACTAAATAAAAAACAATAACGCAAGAGTGGCAGAGACAGAAAACCTTATCGGTTTGTTTTCTTGTCTGCCAAAATAATGCAAGAGTGGCAGAGCGGTCAAATGCGCTGGATTCAGGGTCCAGTGACTTAGGTCTTCGCCGGTTCAAATCCGGCCTCTTGCATTTTGAGATGTGAACACTTTAAATTGATTTTGATAATACTTAATCTTGTACGATTATAATAACAAGGATAATGACAAGGGCGATTTAAATGGAAGAAAATGATGATAAAAACTTAAAACCGGAAAATAAATATAAACGCAAAACATGGGACGAATACTTCTTAGATTTAACAGACATGATTGCAACAAGGGCAACATGTGACCGCGGGAGAGCAGGTTGTGTTATCACACGAGAAAACCGGATTTTGGTAACGGGTTATGTAGGATCGCCTGCTGGTTTGCCACATTGCGACGACGTTGGTCATTTAATGAAAAAACTAGTGCATGAAGACGGTCATGAAAGTATGCATTGCACAAGAACTGTACACGCAGAACAAAACGCTATCGGTCAGGCTGCTAAAATGGGCATTGCTATTAATGGGGGCACAGTTTACTGTAAACTGGAACCATGCAGAACATGCGCAATGTTAATAATCAATTGCGGAATAAAACGGGTAGTTTGCAGAAAAAGATATCATGCAGGCCAGGAAACAAGTGACATGTTTAAACAGGCAGGAATAGAATTCGTAGTAATTGATGACACTATTGAAAAATATGATAACCAATAACTTATTTTAAACTATCAGCAATCCTGTCAAGCTCAGGCCCAATCAAATCACCTAAAGTCGTATCAACAACAATTGTTGAACTAACATTTGAAGGCGAATAAAAGCTGGCGTCCAGTGAGGGAAAACTTGAAACTTCCATAGTTGTAAACAAAGGATAGTCCACGTTGATAGTTATAGGTTTACCGCTCTGGTCATAACCTCTTAAAGTTCCTTCGGCCTGCAATGAAACAGGTACTATCATTGACTGGTTTGGAAAAACTATAGATATGTTCCCTCCGATAATTATTGGTTGACTTGTGTCAATTTCCATCTTAATCCTTTTGTCTTTCAATGCCTGAATATCCTGGGCAAGCTGACCAAAATCTTTACCGTCAACAGAAACAGAAGGCTTTGTAAAAACCATATATAATGAAACCAGTGCAATTAACAACGACAAAACCGCGATTACCATTGTAACAGTGTTCATATTCAATCTTGGTTTTCGCTCAGATTCAATGTCCTTAAACTGAGGAAACGTTTCTTCCTTTTTCTTAGTTTGTTCGTCTGTGGCTGGCTTGACACCCAAATCCATTTTAACCTTTTTAGGAGCATCCTCTGATTCTTCAATTTCAGAACTACTGGGCTTGCGTTTAAACTCATATCCTTCCTGATCAATCAAACTCATACAGTTATCTAAACTATTATGATTTAAAAATATTCGGGTCATTATTAATTTGGTGATTTAGTGGCAGGAATAATATTTAATCAAGAATTATGGCAAGAACAATTTAACAGTATTACATCATCAACTTATGGAAACGTGGCAGTTTACGTGTTAAGTCTGGCAATAGGCATGTATATTGTATGGTACTTATATAAAAAAATCGCTAACAGAGATATGTTCAGCATTGAAATGAATGAAGGTAAAGGATTTACCGGAATAATAAAAAATATAATTAATTCAATAATGTACATTTTCAAGTACGGTGTATTATTCCCAGTATACACATTTGGCATGTTTTTATTATTAGCGACCAGCCTATTCTTTCTGTCAACAGGAGTTAGCATTGAAATGATTATGCTTATGACAATAGTAATAATATCAGTCGTAAGATTGCTAGCTTATGTAAATGAAGAAACTGCACAGGAACTCTCAAAAATGGTACCTTTTGCAATGATAGCGTTCTTTATAACTAACCCAAACATTTCTAATTACCAGTATAATTTCCCAGACATAGCACTGTTGACAAGTGCACAAATGTTAAACACTTTGAGCGAATATGTAATATTTTTGATTGGTTTGGAATTAGGATTAAGATTATTATTCTTTGTATTTATGCATTTAGGAATAATTTCAGTAAAGAAAAAAAGCAAAGGAACAAAGGAAAAACAAAAAACAGAAAAAAAGGATGAAATGGAATAATAAAAATGAATAACAAGATTAAGGATGAATCGCAGGATTAAGGATAAATATCAAAATAAAATATGAAAATCCTAATCAAATAAAATAAATCCTAATCAATGTCAACATCCTTAGACGCTTTTACATACCATGAAAATGCTTTCTTAACTTTGGAATCGTGAATCTTAGAACTTACTGACGGTGAACAGACACCAGATTCTAATATGAAAGGTATTATGCCGTTATCTTCTGCACATGGACATGCAGTACTTGAAAAATATGCATCCATCACATCTTCAGCACAATTTTCATTATAATATTCACAAAACGTCAGATACTTTTCAGTCCATTCAAAATCTTCTTTGTTTTCATAATTACCTTCATCATCCATTTCAAAATAAGGCTCGTACAAATAATCGCCTGACCCGAACGGCAACACTAATTTATCATAAGACTTGTAACTCGCGTCTGCCAGCTTTAAATACGTGTCAGGATGACCTTCAAGCCATTGGCTCATATGCTCAAAACATGAAGTGATATCATCAGAATTACAACTTGTGCTTCCCTCTTCCTGCATGTAAACTGATGATATCACTTCATGTTTTGAGCATATGAGCCAA
>CAYOKY010000018.1:0-4394 GCA_964404695.1 Microcaldota archaeon
TTTAATGCCCTAATTAAATTTCACTTCAAACTAATTCACCAATCAAACTGGTATTTGTTGTTCCTATGATTTTAACTTTAATCCATTTTCCCATTCCAATATTTTCATTGATAATAACTTGCTTGTACTCTTTTGTTCGTGCCTTGACCTGTCCTTTTTTATTGCCCTTTTCTAAAACTAGAACATTAAATCTTTTGCCTACCATTGTTTTATTTTTCTCATTTAAAATCTCTTCAAAAACCTTAGTCATTTTTTGTGTCCTTGCTTTGATAACTTGTGTTGAAAGTTTATTCAGTTTAGCAGCGTCCGTAAACGGTCTGGGGGAATACCTTGAAATGTTTATAATGTCAAACCTAAGTTCTTTTATAAGTTCCAAGCTTTGTTCAAAGTCATGTTCAGTTTCAGTTGGGTAACCAATAATAATGTCAGTTGAAATGATCGATTCAGGAAAATGTTTTCTAATGTTTTGATACAATTTTTTGAACTGTTCAATTGTATATCTTCTTCTCATATGCTTTAAAATTTCGTTGCTTCCGGATTGTACTGGCAAATGGAAAAATTTAAACATCTTAGTATTTTCATAAACATCCATTAATTTGTCAAACAACCGTGTTGCATGTAAAGGATTAATCATGCCCAACCGCACCATGAAATCGCCGTGTATTTGCAATACCTGGTTTATAACGTCAGCAGAATCCATGTCCTTGTAAATGTATGCGCCGGTATCCTGTCCTGTAAGTTGTATTTCCTTAACACCATTTTCAATTGCAAGGTTAACTTCTTGTATTATGTTTTCTAATGGGTATGACACCAAGTGCGGTCTTGCAAACTTAGTAAAACAATAACTGCAATTGTTGGTGCAACCTTCCTGTATAGCTATTGGTTGCATTAATGTTCTTGACGGCATTGCGATAATATTCTCCTTATTTTGCCCTTGAATAGAAATGACCTGAATACCTTGCATTAATTTTTCAGCAGTGTCAGCAAACATTTGTGTTGATTTTACGCCTAGTATGCTGGCCTTGGGATGAGTTTTGTGAATAAGTTTAACGTCATGGCCAAGGCAACCTGTAACAATAACCTTTTGTCCCTGTTCATAATACGTTCTAAGTTTAAATATGATTTTCTGTTCAGTTGAATGTTTAACACCGCACGTATTTATGATTATTATTTTTGGTTCTTTTGAAACATGCCAGCCATGACTTGTCATTACCTTTTTGATTTTAAGTGAATCTGCATGGTTTAATGCACAACCATATGTTTCAATTCTGAACGTTTTAATTTCTGTATCCATAATAATATCTATATGAGGCAATTAATTTTAAACATTAACTATGGCCTTGGTTTCCATTTAAATTATCTTTTTAGGTTAGATCTTTTGTAGGATTTAAATATCTTTTAGGATTAGATATTTTTAGTATTTAGTTATTTTTTTATAATTAAATATTATTTTTTTTATAATTAGGGTTTAATCGTCCTGGTAAAATATGTGTGGGCAATATTAGGATATTTATCAATCAATTGTTTTATTGTGATTACCTTTCTTTTGGTAAGCAGTTTCCTAAACCTGACTGGGATAGCAACACAGTCATCTTTAATGATCTCTTTAAGGTCATCTTCAAACTTAATGTTTTTCCGTTTTTTAATAGTGATAATCTTGTCGTGAACAATCTGCATGTCAACAGCGTTCTTATGTTTTTGAATAAATGTGTCAACGTTCTTTTCACGTACTATGCCTGGGCCCTGTTGTTCAATGATGCCCGGCAGTTGATCTTCATAAAGTTCAAACATTATTATACATTTCTGATAGTTTGCCCAGTAATAGAAACCTAATATTCGGTATTCCTTGTTTTTTAATGTTCTTAGGATTGAGTAAGTGGTTTTCTTTAGCTGAGGCCATAATATGTCTTCAACAACCTTTGGAGCAGAAAATTCATAGATTTTAATTTTAGTTTTCCGGTCTTGAACGAGTTTTGCCAATTGTTTTTTGTTTATTTTAGGTTTCCTTGGGAAGAAGTAATCCATTTTAGGTTTTTTTAGAAATTGCCTGGAATAAAAAATGAACCGGGCCATTGAAGTGTTTGATATTACTGCCGCAACGTTACGGTTTTCGTCAACCGGGTCAATAACAATCATAGGATCTTCTGGCTTTTCAAACTTTTTACAGGTTTTATAATTTTCAAGGTCAATGATTAATGGGATTTCCCATTTGGTAGCATGTTCTAACAGGTTTTTAAACGTTTTATATTTTACAATCAATAGTTCGGTTAAATAACCGGAGAATCCTTCAACCCTTAGTTCTGCGCCGTATAAGTCCAATCCTTTCAAAAATTGTTTTAAGATTCTTACATCATCCTTTTGTTTGCTGGTTAATTTTGAATTAATATATTTAGTATGCATTGGCGACCTGTCAACAGACGTTGCTTTATCTTTAATATTTGTTATAAGGTATGCAGGCACAAGGTCAATGTCAAACTTGTTATATTGAATCTGCACGTAGGGATGCTCGGCATATGCAATTTTAGTTTTATTAAATATCTTTTTTGCCCAGTTAAAAGTTAACTTTGAAATGTCAGGTTTTGAATATTTCTTAGGAAACAATAAAAATAAATCAAACTCCCTTTTACTTTTCACGTGCGTATTTTTTGCAAACGAACCGACAAGTTCAATCTTTACGTCATGATTTATTACTTTTTTAAGTTTTTGTACAATTAGTTTCAATGCGTTTTTATTCTCAACGTTTTCATTTTTTGTAGGTTTAATTTTTTTCAAGACCTGTTGAGTTATGTTCGCTTGAGTTCTATTGCTTGCCATAGACATAATAAATATTATAACATTATAAATCTTTCTTTAACAGTGCCATACTGATGTACTACAATGATTACTAAAAAATAAGATATAATATGCCTAATACTATTAACGTTGGAGTTAAGATATACGGTAACGCCGGCAGGAAAGTTCGTTTGGTTGTAACTTCTTTTAATGCCCACAATGTTCCTAAAATTGATGCCAGCATTACGAGTAATGAACCCTGCAGTCCAAGGACTGGGTATGCGGACACAGTAATAATAAGAGGAATAACAAGGTCTCCTGTGCCGAGTTCTAAATGCATGTTTTGTACTTTCATGTTTTTCACGCCATTCTTCTCTTCATCTTTAGTTATTGACATGTCATATTTCTTTGCTTCATTTGTACTAATCTTTAGGTTTTCATCTTTACCTGAATTTGCCACGATTGAAAATGATAAATTTTTTGCGCTGAAATGTTTAGCAAATGTTATCATGTATTTACCTATGAAAACAGCAAATATGTCATAGAAAATTAAAACAATTGCCAACATGATTGATGGTATTAATCCGAGTGAATAACCGAACAATGCACCTACTCCTGCACTTGCCATGACTGCGCCCATGTTTCTAATCCATGTTTCTTCTCTTATAAAACGTGTAATTCCTATCACTGCACCTATGGCCAAACCAATAGTGAGTGATAATTCAAGCCCTGTGAATAAGAATAATGTAAACATTACAACTGTAGTGCCTGACCCAACAATGAACAATTCCAATAGTTTAAACATGAACTTGCCATGGTAAACCTTAATAGTAAATATCATTATGATTGCACCGATTAATACGCCCCCAACGAAAAAGGCAACGTTCATCATGTCGTCTTTTGGAGCGGGTGCGATGTTAAACGTTTCTTCTAATTCAGGATGTTCAATACTAAGGTTAATTATTTGTATCCCTGAATATAACCCTAAAATTTGTGTTAAAATAAAGATAATCATAATGGTCAGGATAACTTTATTTTTAGGTTCCATTTAATCTTCCTCAGTAATTTAATTGTCTCCAACAGTTTTAACAAAGCCATGTTTAGGTTTATAAAGGTCGCCCTTAGTTATCAGCTGGTTGATTATTCTGTTGGCTTCCTGTGGAGAAATGTTAAAGTTTTCTTCAGCTTCTTTTATTACTGATTTAATTTCAACTTCATCATATGTTTTTTGTGCATTTTTAATAATGTCAAGAATCATGCTAAACTTTTCAAACTGTGACCTTGGTCTTCCGGTTGTGATGGTGTCAATGTCAAATGAGTTTGCACTTTTATCCATTGCAAGTTTTTCCATCATCCAGTTTACGAGTTTGATTGCGCGTTCTGCATCGCTTTCATCTGCAATGTCACCTAACCTTGCTTTCGCAGACGCTTCACTTAAACGGATTAAACCTTCAATTTGTCTTGCAGTAATTGCAATTCTATTATGTTGCTTGCCCATGTCTCTCATTTTCAGGTAATAACCCTTAATTTTATCCATGGCATCTTCAGAGATTTTGGGTTTGATATGTTGTCTTGCATAAGCAATATATCTTTTAACTAATTCTTTAGGATATACGGGCTCT
>CAYOKY010000018.1:4404-11374 GCA_964404695.1 Microcaldota archaeon
AATATATTTTTTGAACACTTTAGGATCAATGACCATTGGATCAATAACTTTTGAATGTTTAATATCAAATTTGCCACTGCTGGCTTCTTGATGAGTTCTTAAAATTGTGTCAGCAATCTTTGCATCTTTTTCCTCATCCGGGATATCCAGTATGGGATACATTAAATCAAAACGGGATAATAAAGTGGATACTATATTAAACTGGTCTGCCAACGGTCGTTCAGGGTCAAACCTACCAAACTTAGGGTTGGCAGCTGCGAGGATTGCAACCTTGGAATTCATAGTAGCTACAATGCCCGCTTTAGCTATTGAAATGTGACCTGATTCCATTACCTCGTGCAATGCTGCTCTGTCTTCTTCATCAATCTTGTCAAATTCATCTATGCATGCACTGCCACCGCTTGCTAAAACTAATGCGCCGGCTTTTAATGTCCATCCGCCATCAGACAATTCATCTCTCTCGGCTGATGCGGTTAACCCTACACCTGATACGCTTTTACCTGATACATAAACACTTTTAGGTGCAATGTCTGCTACATAATGTAACATTCTTGACTTGGCAGCACCCGGGTCACCAATAAGCAGAATATGAATGTCATCCCTGATTGGTGCACCGCTCGGTAAACATTTGTTAGGAGTGCCCCCGAAAAGCTGAAGCATAATGCCCTCTTTGATTTCATTGTGACCGTAGATTGAAGGAGAAATTGATTTGACTAGCTTTTCATACAGATCTTTAGAATTTGCAAGGTTATTAATTTCTTCAATTTCCTGTTTGCTGATTTCTAATTCTTCAAAATCTTTCATTTCCTTTGAAATGTGGACAACGTCCAAATATCTAGAGTATATAAATTCCACTTTCTTTTTGCCACGGTTGGCAATAATATGTCGAATTCTTAAAATGCCTGTTATATCTAAAGTATCACCAGGCACAATTGAATTTACCAGGTCATCTTCAAGCAATATTTCTAACCTTGCAGGAGGCGAAGCACCTTTTAACCTTTCTAACAATTCCTGGGCCTCAACACGTTGTACGTCAACAAACTCTGATTCATCTTCCAAAAGTAATAACCCTCTACGTTTACATGACGGGCATGTTGTTGGAGGTTCTGATTCAGTATCAATAATGATTTTAGTTTTATCACTGCAGTAAGGGCATTGGTAAGTTGCAATCTGAACCTTATGTTTAACCTCTGCTCTCTTTGTTATTATACATTTAACATTAATAAGTCGCCCGATGTGTTTTGAACTGATGTTTTCAAGTAATATGTCCTTGTCGGACAGATTGAAAAATCTTACATGTGGTTTAAACTTTATCTCGGGCATGAAACTGTAATTCATTTCAAGAATGGCGTTTTTTGCAGCATAGATATATATGTCCGGTTCCTTGATCAAGTTGTCAGCAAGTTCTGAGTTATATCTCTCTAAAATCTGGTAGTCAACCTCTAAACTCTTTTGTTTTGGATAATTAGATATTAATTTTTCTATTTCCTCCTTGTAATACATATTAAAAAATTCCTGGAATTCCTGGATAATAGGGGATATGTCTATTTGATCTAATTTGCGTGTTAAAAAATCGGACATGGTTAATATTACATTAGAAAGATTTTAATACATATTTGTCTAACAATTAGTGCGTTTTCCTTGCTTTTTGATTCTTTTACTTATGTATGGCCTTCTGTGCTTTCTTGATGTTTTGTTTCCTTGCCTTTCTCTGTGCATGTGTAGGTTTGCTCTTATTATATTACAGGGATTACAATTATATTTATATACTTTGTGACACAATACTTTTCTAGTGAGGAGATTATTATGGTTAATTATTGGAAAGCACGAAAAATGGGACTGAGTAAAGGCAAAGCATTTAATGAAGATGCTAAAGAATTTGGCAGTATTCTTAAGAGAAGGGCAATGCTTGGTCTATATTTAGGTGCATCAGTATTAGTGGCAGTTCCTTCAGTTTTATTTGGTGCGAACGGTGCAGACATAACCTCTTTTCACAGAGTGCTTAACTATCCGCTTACCATGCCCACGATGACAGTTGATTCAAAAGGCAATTATAAAAGTTCATTCTTTTTGGCGCAGTTTCCTATTCTTAATCATTTTTCTGGGTTAATAATGCCAACAATCGGGCAGGAAAACGTAACCAATACTTTGCTTGGAGTTTCAGGTGAATACAAAAAGTTTGATTTTGGAATTGTTATGAGTGTGCCTAGCGAAGGCAATGGGATAACCTATAAACCGGGCATTGATGTTAAATTTGCTGATGATGTGGCGGTTGTTGTTGTAACTTCCAGCCAGGACCCTGGCAAGCCAACAATTGGAATAAGGATACAACAGGGGTCAATTACACGGTTTTTTAATTATGATTGCGCTGCGCATGATATCAGTGAAGGTGTTACATGGGACGGCCCAATAAAAATTCAGGCATCACTAACAGGCAATGAATTAACATTTGACTGCAGGATTTCAAAGAGCATTGATGTAACAGATTTGGGTATTATTGTTCCAGAGGCAAGATTTTACACTGATGCGCAAGGACATACATTCTGGAGATTAGGATTTATGTTTATACCTAAAGAGTAAGTTATTTTAATTTTATCTTATTTTTCTTCTTTTTATTCATTATTTTTTAGTTTATATTAATTTTTAAACTTGATAATTGTGCAGGAGGTGAGATTCGAACTCACGCAGGCCTAAGCCACACGGCTTTTGACTTATTCTTAAGTTTTTCACTTAAAAACTGTCCTCAACCGTGCGCGTTTGACCAGACTCCGCCACCCCTGCAAAAGTGGATTAAAAAATAAAATTTAAAAAAATAAAAAAAATTATTCAATCACGCAATGGTAGACTGTTTTACTGCTTGGGTTAAGGTCACATTTTCTTCCAATTGCACAATCGTTATTTGACCCGCACATCCCTTGCTTGTTTAAGCATTGATGAGTTGTTGTAGTGCATTCTTGCCATGGCCCGCAGTCACCGTCACTTTTGCAATACCCGTCCTTAACAATACATTTATGTGTTACAGCATTGCATTGTTCATAAGAGTCGCAGTTACTGCTTTTGTCACATCTGTTAGGTTGTGGTACGCAATTGTTTTTGGAACAATACTGCCATTCCAGACATTCTGCGTCAACGTTACATTTGCCTGTCTTGGGTATGCATTCCCTTGTATCAATGTTGCATGTCTGCCAATTTGCACAATCCGATTCTTTGTTGCAGAAACCGGTTTTGGTTTCACAATAATGACTATTATCGTTGCATGTTTCCCATTCCTTGCAATCGCCATCATTGTTGCATCTGCCTGGTAAAGCATCGCAACGGCCTATAACACTGTCCGCGGTGCATTGTTCCCATGCTTCGCAATGGTACTCCTCAGTGCACATACCTTCTTGTGGTACGCATTTGTGATAAGTATTACCGCAAACAAAATATTCTGGACATTCGTCGCTGTTTATGCAATGGTCATCATCTGCAACACATGAATATGAAACAGTATCACAGACCTGCCAATTTTCACAGTCCTGATTGATTACACATTTGCCCGGTTTAAAAGCACAAACATGATTTTCCTCATTGCATGCTTTTAATGGGTCGTTACAATCATCATCAACGTTGCAAAAACCGTCAGCTAAATAACATGAACTGTCAGTTGTATTGCAATATTGCCATTCACTACAGTTACTGTTTGTACTGCATCCTGTGGTTTCCTCAGTACATCCTAGAAACAGAAAACTTATAGAAATTAAAAAAATTAAAAATAATTTTTTCATTTCTTCACCCGATTAATTTGGCATTGATCACGCCTTCCTGTCCAACACGGTTTGTAACCTCAGCTTTGCCTGCCTCAGTTTCAATTATTGTGCCTTTGGTAATAATCTTCTGTCTTACGTGATGCCTGTTATCAGGTGTCTCTACAACGTTTAGGATTTTAACCTTTTTTGAACCGTTAGATGTTGCAATGTTTGCATACTGCGTATATTTTAATCTGATCTTAGTCTGACCACCTTTAATCCTGACTTTCTTCTTGATTTCTTTTTCTTCGTCAAGTTTAGTGTTGACTGCCGGTTTACCGATTAACCTTTTACGTTTGTCGTGGAGTTTTCTTTTTTTTCTGCCTGTTCCTCTTTTTACTGTTTTTGAAGAACCATGATACATTTCCATATGTTCACCTCTAAATTGAATATTATGATAAAATTAATTTTTCATAGATAGGTTTTAAAAAGGTTATGTCAATAAAATAATTTTATAAATCGTAATAATACTTGAAAATTTAGTAAAAATTTAAATATATAAGTTAATTCTGGACTCGTGGTCTAGTGGTTAGGACGTCTGCTTGACGTGCAGGAGATCCCCGGTTCAAATCCGGGCGGGTCCACTTTAAAAAGTATGCGTGTATAGGTGAATATATAGTTAGCACTCTTGAAATTATAAAAAATTCAATCAATTTATACAAGGCTAATTTTAAACCATTAGTCATGCCTTTTCTGGTTTTATTTGCAATATCCGCTTTGATAAGCATCATTTCTTTGATAAGTATTGTACCTTGTTTAGGAGGACTTGTGGTTTTTGTTGTTGGCATTTTGGCAGGCATCCTTCAAATTATGATCATGTTTGGTATTTATCAAATAGTTTTCTTATTTTTAAAAGGTCAGGGTATTCATGACTGGAAACAGAACTATGAAAACTGGAAACGAAACTCGGATGAACTGGATAAAAAGGCAATCACATACCTTTTTGTGTCATTAATAATTAGTTTTTTATCTTTCATATTGGTTGTAATTTTAATAATAATTCTATTACTAATCATAGCACTAATAGTAGGAATAATAGTTTTATTATTAATGCTTATGGGTTTGGTTTCATTTGCTAATGGGATTCTGGCTTTGGTATTTGCGTTGCCGGTTGCTATCTTAGGAATGATCATATTAGTTTTCATATTCATGTGTATCTTTAGAATAATTAATATGATTTTGAATTTCACAGCTTTGGAATATATTATAGAAAACAAGGACATCAGTTTAGCTATCAGCGATGCTTTCCATATTTTCAAAAATAATTGGTTTGATGTCATTAAATTTACTATTATTCTGGGCATTATTACTGGTTTGATTTCATTGATTCCAATGATTATAATTGGTGTTATAGGTTTAGTGATTTACCTTGTAGAAGCCAGTATTATCAATAGTTTATCCACTATGTTGCTCACTATGAACTATTTGATATTACATCTCATAATATTGCCATTTTCAATATTAACTACACTATTTACTTATGTTTTAGTTACTCCATGGGTTACAATTTCAGTCGTTGATTTCTGGGATAAACTCAAAAAGAAAGATGATAGAAATCCAAGGAGTATAAACAATAAACCAAGTTTGGATACAAACAATAAACCAAGAGTGGATTCAGTGAACATAACTGAGAAACCAATAGATTCAGGGAATAAACCAATAGATTCAAGGAATAAACCAATAGATTCCAATACCAAATCCAAACCAAAAATAAAATATAAATACCCAGTTGAAAAGGTTTAAACTTTTAAGCATTATTTTTTAAACTTTTATCTTCTAAATTACTTTTTATTGAATTAATTTATCTAATGCGTACTTAAATCAAATGTTATAGCCCTGTAGTCTAGTGGTCAAGGATACCAGCCTCTGGGCACTTTCTTTACTCGCAAGCTCGCAAAGAATTGCACTAAGAAAGTTGAAGAAAGCTGGGGACCCCGGTTCGAACCCGGGCAGGGCTATATATTTAAATATATCGGCATAAAATAAAGTTAAAAGTTTAGAGATGTTTAGGTGATAAAATGAATGGGATAATAATTAATTTTCGTGGAAGTCAAAAAACTCAACATAATAATCAAATGGTAGTCCAGCCGGAAACAGGCAAAACTAAAGCTGATGCTTCAAAATTATTGGGCAAAAAAGTTGAATGGTTAACAGCTTCAGGCAAAATCATGTCTGGTAAAGTTACCAGAGTTCATGGTTGTAAAGGTTGTGTTATTGCAAAGTTTGATCCTCCTCTCCCCGGCCAAGCAATCGGGACTGAGGTGAAAATCGTTGTATAAATATCTTGACCATACTGCCGACATTTTGGTTGAAGCACAAGGTCAGGATTTTTCTCACGCTTTGCAGGAAACTGCAAAAGCAATGTTTAATGTAATAGGGGAAGCAGACCCGAAACTGCAATTTAATATTTCTTCTTCTGCAACATCAAAAAAGAATTTGGTAGTTTCATTTTTGTCAGATCTTTTAAGTGAAATGGAAATTAAGGAAGTTGTATTTAATAATGTTGAAATACAGGTTATTGAACAGTCAAAGGAAAAAGATAAATGGGTCATAAAAGCAATCGCTTACGGCGATTCAGTGCGCCCTAAGGACCATATTAAGGCTGTAACCTATCACATGTTGAATGTTGAAGAAAAAGATAACAATTGCATAATAACAGTTTTGTTTGACGTTTAATGTTTTTGATTAATGCTTATAACTATTTTTATGGAAAATTGATTAATTAATAACTGATTATTTAGCAACTTAAGCAACCAAAGAATAATGTTCCAAAGAATTAACATTATCTATTGTTATATCCAATCCTTTCTGATTATACATCTTAACCATTTCGTTTGCTTCGTTATAACCAATTAGATCCAATTTCAATAATTGTGAAATAACATAGCCTGCCTGAATCTTCGGGTTAGTTTCCTCTGGAGTGATATGCCAGTCATTGGTTAAAACTATTACTTCACCGTCAATTGCATCAACCGCCAGGTCATTTTTGTTTAAACGGCCAATGTTTAGTTCCTGGCTCAAAAGCATGTCATGCATGTCAACGATTTGATGCATATGGTTTAATGTAATCTTTTCACCTTTTTTAAGAGGTCTGAAAGTGCTTGGCAATTCCTTTTTAGTATAAAGTCCCTCTCCGAGTTGTATCATTGATGTTGCAATGTTTGCAAAGCATAACTTCGGCT
>CAYOKY010000019.1:0-11302 GCA_964404695.1 Microcaldota archaeon
AGATAAGGAATGGAAAAGGACTTGCAAAATAATATTAGGTCAAGAAGTAGGTGAACTTAATAATTATCTTGATTGGCTTAATGAGTATCCTATTCCTGCTATGACCAAACCGTCTTCAATCTCTGGTAAACCTGTTAAAATGGGTAATGCTAAATATTGTGATGATGCCAAGTTTATGAGTTTTGATGAAGTAGATTTTAATAAAAAATATGATTCACTAACTATTAATGATATTAAAGATATTGATAGTATTGTTGAAGCTGTTAAAGAAAGAATATATTATACTGGTGAAATTGTTTTAGGTAATTCAAGTTATATTACTGGTTCTACAGGTGTTACTGATAGTAACAATGTATTTAACTCTACTAATGTTATTAATTCTAAAGATATTGCATTTAATACTAATATAAGGGATTGTGAAGGTATTTTTGGTTGTTATTGGATTGGTGCTTCAAAACATTTGATTCATTCTTTTAACGTTGGTATAATGAATAGAGGTTTAGAATGTTATGGTAGTGCATGGTCTTCAGATGTTTACTATTCTGCATATATTGATGGTTCTAGTAATATTATGTTTTCTTTACAACAAAAAAATAAACATAATGTTATTGGTAATTTACAACTTGAAAAAGATAAATTCTTCAAAATTAAAGCTCAGTTAAAAGAACAGTTAGCCAACGAATTAATGCGAAATAAGAGGTTGCCTTCTTTTGAGGAAATAATTAAAGATTCAATTGATAAAAGAAATGTTGAAATTGATAATGTTGAAGTAAGTGATCATGGTAATGATGTTGAAGTTATTAATAAAGCATTTTCAAATACTACTAAAATGATTTTAGGCAATGATCTTGGTGATGTTAGAGATTATAAAAATTATTTGAATAGGAATAATCAATCCATTGTTTTGAAAACCAAATCCAGTTTAACCGGGCGAGATTTGTACGTGAACAAACATCCAAACAAAATTATGAATCCTGAAAATGTTATTTTAACTTTTAATGAATCTAAAGCTTTAAGTGATAAATATAGTCTTGATGAAAGTGAAGTTCAATCATTTGAGTCACTTAAAAATAATATGGGTAAAATCGGTTTTCTAACTACTGAACTTTATATTGGAAACATGCAAAATGTTATTAATACTCCTCAAGCAGGAGGGGACGCATCTTTGGGTCAAACTTCTATGAATACTTATGAAGTTGCTGGTGCGTATATGGGTGTTGCTGACAGTGCTTTTTCATATTGGCCTAGAAATAGTAGATATACTTATGGTGTTTCAAATATTCATTTATCAAAGTTTTGTATTAATAGTTATAATTCAAAAAAGCTTACAAGGTGTTTTGAAGTTGACGTTTCTAATAACTGTAGTGACCTCTATTTTGGTCATAACTGTGAAAATGTTCATGATTCAATGTTCTGTTTTAATTCTAAAAACCTTAGGAATGCAATTGGCAATGCTCGGCTTACACTACCCGAATATAAGAGGATAAAGGTGAATATAATTAAGCAGATTGCTGATGAACTTGAAACGAACAAAACCTTGAAGTGGGATGTGTATAATGTTGGATGTGTAAGAAATTAGGCAGGAGATTGTGAGGGAGGATAACATGGCAGATTGTGCATACACAAATGTCAACAAGGTGTGGAAAGCAACATGCCGTATGATATTCGGTGACGAAGTCGGCGAGTTGAAGGATTATGAAGAATGGTTGAAAGAATATATTGCTCCTCCAAATATAAAATATTCAACTGTTTCCGGAAAGAAAGTTAAGTTGCTTAGACCTGAATATTGTGAGAAAGCAAAAGTAATAGGGTTTGAAGAACTTGATTTTGGTAAGAAATATGAACCACTAAATATAAATGATATAAAAGATATAGATTCAATAGTTGGGGCAATCCAGGAACGGGTTTATTACACCGGAAACATTGTGTTGGGAAAATCAAATAATATTTATGAATCAACAGAAATACGCGACAGTAGTAACATAGAAAAATCATTATCCGTAATCAATTCTAAAAATATCTACCATGGTGCATATTGTAGAGATTCTGAAGGAGTGTTTGGATGCGACTGGGTGGGTATTTCTAAATATACAATACATTCCTTCAATGTTGGTCTTAGTACAAGATGTTTTGAAGTTTATACTTCAATGGAATCATCGGATATCATGTATTCAGCATATCCCCAAGGGTGTTCACATGTAATGTTTTCTTTCAGGCCAAAAAATAAGAATTATATGATCGGCAACCGCCAGCTTGAAAAAGATAAATATATGAAAATTAAAGCCGGGATCCAGGAACAGCTTGTTGTGGAACTTAAAAAGAACAAAAGGCTACTTTCGTTGCAGGAAATTGTCTTGGAATCCATTAAATACAAGACAGAAATGCCAAAGGTAAAGACGCAGTCAAAAAATGAAGGAAACATGAAAGACATCAACAGAGGATTTAAGAGCGCATGCAAGTTAATATTGGGCAGGGAGATTGGTGATGTTGAGAGTTACCGTAATTACCTTAACAAGAGAAATCTGGTCACCGTGGAAAAGATAAAGTCAGCTGTGAGCGGTGTGGATGTGTACAGATTTAATCATCCGAAAATAACAATGGATCCAAAAGAAACGATTGTGAGCTATGCCGAATCGGTTTTATTGAGTGAAACGCTTAAAATGGATGAAGCGGACATCAAAGATTTTGAGACCCTAAAGAAAAAGATATGGAAAATAGGATATTTTACTCCCGAATGTTATGAGGGCAAAATGAATAACATAATAAATAGCCCCCAAACTTTGGCTTATGCGCAGAACTGTTATGAAGTGGCAGGGGCGTTCAGAGTTTTAGACAGTGCATTTTCTTTCTGGCCAAGGGACAGCAGGTATACCTACGGAACGTCAAATACACATCAATCAAACTTTTGCATAAGCACGTACAACTCAAACAAGCTTACCCGCGCATTTCAGGTAGATTCCTGTGAAGGATGCTCTGACATCTCTTACGCCCACAACTGCGAAAATGTTCATGATTCAATGTTCTGTTTTAATGTTAAGAATTTGCGTAATGCGATAGGCAATGCTCGGCTTACACTACCCGAATATAAGAAGATAAAGGTGAATATAATTAAGCAGATTGCTGATGAACTTGAAATGAACAAAACCTTGAAGTGGGATGTTTACAACATTGGTTGTGTGAGAAGTGAAAAAGATGGACAATAATACAAAAATATATGGTATAATTAACAAAGAATGGGAATCAACCTGTAAGATTATATTTGGAAAAAACATAGGAGAAATGGAAACCTATAAGAACTGGTTATTGAAAGAGGTCACACCTAAATATATAAAAAAATCTTTTAGATCTAGCAAGGATATTTCAATGATAAACCAGTTTTACGAAGATAGTGCAAAGTATCAATCATTTGAAGAAGTGGATTATAATATGAAGTTTGAACCGTTAAACATCAATGAAATTAAGGATATTGACACAATCGTGGAAGCTATCAAGGAAAGGGTATGTTACACAGGAAACATTGTACTGGGAAAATCATCAAACACAGATAAATCTACAGCAATAACTGATAGCCATAACGTTTACAATTCATTATGGGTTGACGAAAGCAAAAATGTCGGTTATTCTTCTTATATTAAAATGGCCGAAAATATCTTTGGGAGCGACAAGATCGGAGAAACAAAATACTGCATAAAAGCACATGGGACATACAAGGATACAAGGTGTCTGGAAGTTTGGGAATGTTCACATACTTCTGATGCATATTACTGTGCAGGCCTAGAAAACTGCAAGAATGCCATTTTCTCGTTTAATGTGCACAATAAAAATTATGTAATAGGAAACCTGAAACTTTCCCAATCAGAATATAACAAAATCAAGGCAAGCATAGTTTCCCAATTGACAAATGAACTAGAACAGAAAAAACAAATTCCAACACTGATAGAACTATTAAAAATGACTTTAAAATACCGTAAAACAGTGCCAAAGATTGAGATCCAGCAAACCGAAGAAGATTGGGATGAAAGACCTGTTTTAACTGCATTTAGGAACACATCAAAATTGATTTTGGGTAAAGATATTGGGAATATGTATGATTATAAGAAATATCTAGTAAAACGAAACTTCTGGTCCATGGAACCTATTAGGTCAATTATCAGCAACAAAAAGATTTTCAAACAGCATTCTACAGGGTTTGAAAACATTCCAAACGAGTTTTTGATAACATATCCGGAATCATTGACACTTGGTGAAAAACTTAAGATGGACAAAAAGGACTTGGAAAACATGGACACAATAACCAAAAATCTTTGGAAAATAGGATATGTCATTGCAGAATGGTTCCCCGGCGAAAACAAGAATATCAAAGAAGTACCAACATCTGCTTTTTCCCAGAACTGTTTTCATTGCACGTTTATGGGATATTGTAAGAACTGCGCATATTCAACATGGCCTCGCAACAGCGAATCATTGTTTGGGATATCATTAACGTTCAGTTCCATGTTTTGCATTCGCACATACAGCTCAAAAAAGCTGACAAGGTGTATGGAAGTTGACAGTTCTGAAAATTGCACAGACGCATACTATTTGCACAACTGCGAAAACGTGCATGATTCAATGTTCTGTTTTAATTCTAAAAACCTTAGGAATGCAATTGGCAATGCAGAGCTTCCTACATCAGATTACAAAAAAATAAAAGCCAATATACTTGCACAAATTGCAAATGAATTGGAAACCAAAAAGGACCTTAAGTGGGATGTTTACAACATTGGTTGCGCAAAAGTTTAATGTAAAAATATAAGTTAACTAGTTATTCTTCATCATAAATAAACAGATGACTTTGCGACATCTTTTTCTCTTTTCTTTCCATTTCCTTTTCGTCTTCCATGGTTATTGAATATTTATTTTCAAGCTTTTCCAGTTGATCATTTTTTATTATGTCCAGTGTCAGGTTCGTTAACGCGTTCCTGTGGATGTGATCACTTTTTTCTAACATGTCAGCAATTTCCATTGACCTGATTATTACTTCTTTTGGAAGGCCTGCAAGTTTTGCAACGTGCACACCGTAACTCTTGTCTGTGCCTCCTTCAACTAATTTGTGCAGAAATACGATTTCACCATTTTCTTCCTTAACTCCAATATTATAATTGATTATATTACTATATTTTAGTGATAACAGGTTTAGCAAATGGTAATGCGTAGCGAACATGGTTTTACAATTTATTTTGTTAAGGTATTCAATTATTGCCCATGCCAGTGCCATGCCGTCATATGTTGACGTGCCCCTTCCAATTTCGTCCATCACAACGAATGACCTGTCGCTTGCGTTGTTAAGAATGTTTGCAGTTTCAGTCATCTCCATCATAAAAGTTGACTGTCCGCGTGCAATGTCATCCCTTGCGCCTACCCGACTAAAGATCCGGTCAGTTATGTTTAACTTAGCGCTGTCAGCGGGTACGAAACAACCTGCCTGTGCCATTAAAAGAATAAGTGCTGTCTGTCGCATGACAGTGCTCTTTCCGGACATGTTTGGGCCGGTAATAATCATTATTGACCTGTTATCAAACGTTACATTGTTTGGGATGAACGAATCAACCATTTTTTCAACGACCGGATGCCTACCACCTTCAATTTTTATTACATCATGGTCAGTAAACTCAGGTTTACAATAATTGTTTTCACATGCAACCTTTGCAAATGATAACAATGCATCCAGCTTTCCTATTGTATTTGCAATCTCCTGAATTTCAATAAGTTTTTTGTTTATAGTTTCAATTATCTGGTTGTAAAGTTCAATTTCTTTTCCTATCATCTGTTCCTTTGCAGTTAAAACAATTGCTTCCTTTTCCTTTAACTCAGGTGTAATGAACCGTTCACTGTTTTTCTGTGTGCTTTTCCTGATGTAATTAATGGGCACGTTTGTTGACTGGCTTTTTGGGATTTGGATGTAATACCCTACAATTTTATTGTAACTTATTCTCAATGTTTTGATTCCCGTTTTTTCAATTTCCTGCTGTTCAAGTTTGTTTAACCATTTCCTTGAATGTTCAATTATGCCTTTCATTTCGTCCAATTCCTGTGAAAACCCTTTTTTGATAAACCCGCCGTCGCGTAGTAATGTAGGTGGGTCATTCCTTATGGAATTTTCAATCAATTTTTTTATGTCCTCAAGTTCTTTCATTTCACAGATTTCTTGAATTATTGCATTATCTTGATTTTCCTTCTTTAAATTCTCATTCAACAAATGTTTAATTCTGGGAACATTTTCCAGAGATGTTCTCAGGCTTAAAAGTTCCTTGGGATTAACTTTCCTCATCCCGATCCGGGTTGCAATCCGTTGAATGTCATAAACATTGTTCAATATATCATTAAGGTTTTCCCGCAAAGAATAATTGTTCACGAAATAGTTGACAGTTTCCAATCTTTTGTCAATTTCTTTCTTGTTAATCATTGGCGATGTCAGCCAGCTTTTAAGCTTGCGCGAACCCATGGGTGTTACGGTCTTGTCAACTATTGATACTAATGTATTGCGCGTGCCACTGTCAGCCAGGTTTTTTATAATCTCAAGGTTTCTCAGGGTTGTTGCATCTATTATCATTCTTTGGTACGGGTCATACCAGTTAACCTTTTTTATATGGCCAATGTTTTGAAATTGCGTTTCATAAAAATATTTTAATAATGCACCTGAGCTTGCTATAATTAATTTGTCCTTAACACCCAGTGCGTCTAATGAATAAACCTTAAAATGTTCAAGCATGATCGTTTGCGCGTTATCGAACCAGTAATGTGCATCTGAAATGAAATTTACTGCAATGTCCATTTTTCTTATCTGTTGTTCAAGTTTGCTTCCTCTTTGCGATTCCCTGAGAATTATCTCCTTGGCCGAGAACCGTTCAATTTCATCCCAGACCTCTTCAGGTTTGACCTTGGTAACGTAAAATTCACCTGTTGAAAAGTCGCAGGCAGTAATCCCAACTTCCTTGTCACCGTAAAAACTCATGATATAATTATTGCTTTTAACTTCAAGCATAGTATCTTCCATGACTGTGCCCGGAGTGACAATCCGTACAACTCCCCTTTTAACAAGTCCTTTGGCTTGTTTCGGGTCTTCCAACTGTTCAATGATTGCAACCTTTTCACCCGCTTTAATCAATCTGTGCAAGTATGCTTCCAATGCGTGATATGGTATGCCTGCGAGAGATGTTTTCTTAAGTCCTTTGCCTCGTGAAGTTAAGACAATTTGTAAAATGCGCGCAACCTTTTTCGCGTCCTCGTCAAACGTTTCATAAAAGTCGCCCATCCTGAAAAGCAGTAAACAGTCGGGGAATTGTTTTTTTATTTTCCAGAACTGTTTCATAGCAGGAGTTAGGTTGGATAAGTCATCAGAAGACATATTATTTATTGGGTTAATAGGTTTTTTAATATTTGGGGTTGGTATTTGATTGTGGTTAATTTAAAAGTTTTTTGTTTTATTTTATTAATAATACCATTTAGAGGTGAATTAGAATGAAAAGATTTATTTTAATGTTAGTTTTGTTGGCATCATTGAATTTTGCTATGTTTTGCGGTGATCCTTGCGATTCAGATACAGATTGTGCTGACGGTTACGTATGTTTTGAGCATGATTATATCTTTATAAATGACGGTGCAAATTGTATTAAATCTTGTTTAGATGGTGGAGATTGCGAAAGCAATGAGATTTGTGCTTCAGGAATGTGTTTACTTGATCAAGATACTGACCCAGAATATGTGAATGAGTATATTTGTAATTGTGATAAAGATTGTTATCTTTATGATATGGGGTATGTGTTTGGTGGAGATCCTTCTTTAGAATGTAATTCCGGTACTTGCGGTTTGATTTCCGAAGTAGAATGTGCTTATATAATTTATGTGGGTTCAGTTGGTTGTGAAGATTGGGAAATTTGTAATAGTCATGTGTGTGAGTTGTCTCCTGTTCGTTGTTATGATAACGAAGATTGTGATGGTACTGAAGTTTGTACTGACCATTCCTGTGAATCTTTGTCATGCGGTTCATGTGAATATGCTGAAGATCATGGATGCGTAGCATATGACTGCTGTGAAGATGCTGACTGCGCAAGCAACGAAGTTTGTGAAGAGAATGAGTGTGTTTATGAATGTTTATCTGATTCTGATTGCAATTATGATCAAGTATGTTCTGATCACGAATGTCAAGACCTTGACTGCGGTTCATGTGAATATCCTTTTGATAATGAATGTGTAGATTATGACTGTTGTGAAGATGCTGACTGTGATGCTGGCGAAACATGTGAAAGTCATCATTGTATTGAAGGTTTAGAATGTGAACAAAATAGCGATTGTGGTGATCAAGAACTTTGTCAGGACAATGAATGTGTAAGTGTTGAATGTGTTGATCACGAAGATTGTGGGTTTAATGAAAGGTGCGATAATAATGGATGTACTGTAATAACTTGCATATGCGGTTACGTTGAAGATTATGAATGCATTGAATATGAATGTTGTTCAGATAACGATTGTGATGCAGGTGAACAATGTGAAGGTCATGCATGTACGGACATTTTGATAACTATTGATGATCAAACTGATGGGCAAACCGATGACCCAACTGATGATCAATCTGACCAAGGTTTACTTAATCAAACAAATAATCAAACTTCCCAGCAATTACCAGTCCAAAACTCGTCAAATATTTCTAATCATCATACTATTGTTCCTGTTGAAAATGATACTACTGATTATTCGTCATATACTGTTCCTAATAATCCTTCTAATAATTCTGACATAATAAACAATGAACCTGTAACTGACGGAGAAATTCAGACTTGTGCTTTGCCCTTTATGATTTTCATGTTATTAGGTTTGTTTGCATGTTCTAAAAATTAGTTTTCAAATAGAACTCAAATAAATCCTAAGAACTTATCCTTTTTATTTATCCTGTGTTTGAGTTCTTTTTTCAGTTCGCTTGATATGTTATTATCTTTAGGTATCTTAACATTAACTTTTACGTTCAGGTCACCTTTTCCCCCGTGCAGTTCTGGTATGCCATGACCTTTTGCTCTTATTACTGCCCCGCTTTGTGTGCCTGTCGGGATTTTAATGTTAACATCATTTTCTTCGATGTCCTTAATTTGTATGTTATCACCGAGCACGGCCTGTGCAATGTCAATATTTCTTTCAATAAGTAAATCCTTGCCATGCCTTTTGAAATATTTATGCGGTTTAACTCTAACATGTACGAACACATCACCGTAACCGTCTTTGCCGTAATCACCCATTCCTTCCAGGTTTATGGTCATGCCGTTTTCAATGCCCTTTGGAATATTGACAGTTAAATCTTCAATCTTTTCAATCTTGCCCATGCCTCTGCATTCTGTGCATTTGTTTTTGATTGACTTGCCCTGTCCATGACATTCCGGGCAAACAGTTTCAGTTACAAATTGCATTGGTCCCATTCTTTTGGTTTGCCTGACCGCACCGCGACCGTGACATGTCTGGCATGTTTGAACGTTGGTTCCCCCTTGCCCTTGACATTTTGGGCATACTTCCAATTTTTTATATTTTAATTTACGTTCCACGCCTTTTGCAACATCTTCCAGTGTTATTTCCATTGTAGTTTCATGGCTCTGGCCAACGTCCCTTTGCCTTCTAACTCCTCCTCTGAACATTGAACCGAAGATTGATGAGAATGGGTCGCCACCACCTCTTGAACGGAACGATGAAAATATGTCGTCAAAGTTTGCACCTCTAAAAATGTCTTCCTGTGAATAGTTTTGATGCACGCCAGCTTCACCGTACTGTTCATACATTTTTCTTTTTTGCGGATCGCTTAACACTGCATACGCTTCGCTGACTTCTTTAAACTTGTCTGAAGCATTTGCATCTTTGTTTCTATCGGGATGATATTTGAATGCCAATTTTTTGTATGCTTTTTTTATTTCTTGTTCGTTAGCATTTTTGTTTACGTCTAAAATTTTATAGTAATCCATTTTTATCCCTTTAATATTTTTATCCTTTCAATGTGCTTAATCATTCAATGCATTTCATTATTTTATTTCAAATACCATTTCATGTGCAATGGTTTCAAACCCATTGTTGGTGTAGCATTCCTTTGCTGGTTCGTTCAATACTCCAACGTCCAAGGTCACATACCTGATTTTTTGTTCTTTTGCATATTCCTTAACCTTGTTTATCAATGCGGTTGCAACCCCTTTTTTTCTATGTTTTGGATAAACGGAAACGTCAGTAATGTGCATAGTGAACGGATTTTTGAACGTTGACGGGAGGGTTTTGTATTGTGCACCCAGGAATCCTAAAATGTTTCCGTTTTCCTCTGCCACAAATGCTATGCTTGTTGGCGAGTTAAGATAATTTAACGATGCCCGTTTGCCGGCATTTTCAGTTTCTTCCCAGATGTCATGGTGTTGTCTATATATGTTGGCAACAATTTCATACAGTTCAGACATGAACGGAAGATCTTTCCTTTCAGCTTTTCTTATTTCCATGCGTGTACCCCATCAAACCTTTTTTATCATTTCTTTAGTGAATGTTCTGAATCCGTTTTTCTCATAGAACTTAATTGCATCATTTTCTTCGTCAACTTCCAGTGTAATAACTTTAACATCTTTTTCCTTGGCCCATTCAAATGCCTTTTCCATGAGTTTCTGTCCGATTTTTTGTCCTCGGTGTTCTTTGTCAACATATACATCTGATATGTATACTTGTTTGTTAATAGAAAAGATTGGAGGTCTTGATTTGATTTCAATTTCAAGATATCCAACCAATTTATTGTCCTGCTCTGCAACGAAGATCGCTTTGTCATTGCTGGGGATGATGTCGTTTGCAACATACTTTTTCCACATTTCGCTTGCATTGTCAATCGTATCCCACATGTCTTTGTTTGTATACTTTTCAATGTGTTCCTTTTGCAGTTTGTCAAACATATTTGCAAGTTGTTCAACATCTTTTTGTTCAGCTTTCCTAATATCCATTTTCATCATCTTTTTTATTTTCAGTTTCATTTATTTATCTTCTTCAGCAGAATGCACCAGTTATATTGGTTTCAGTAATGATTTTTTTAGCTGTATTTTTCTTAACTTTTTCAAAATATTTTTCTTCAAAGCAAAAAAGCAAACTTGAAAAAAGAAAAACCGAATTAATGGATGAAATTAAAAAAACTCAGAAACAATATTTTATTGACGGAATGATCGATAAATCAAATTATGAAAATCTTGCTTTTAGATTAGAGTCAGAATTAAAAGAAATAAATGATTTAATTAAAGAAGGTGAAAAAAAATGAATTTAAATTTTT
>CAYOKY010000020.1:0-11076 GCA_964404695.1 Microcaldota archaeon
TTAAACTATGAAATGTCTACAAGTGACAGAGATAAAATTAAATATGGATTAGAACAGTTTATCGCTGACGGAATTATAAATGTATATAATCTTGTAAGACAGGAAAAAAGGGTTCGGGCATTAGAAATAATTAAAATGCGAGGAACAGAACACGAAAAAGATCTTGTACCATTTAAAATTACATCGCGCGGGATTCAGGTCTTCGTAGGAGAAAACGTATATTGAGTAATATTTAAAGTACAAGAAAATGCACAAATATAATAAAACACAACTAGAAAAAATTTAAGAAATATAAAAGAATTGATGTGATGAATATGGAAGGCGAAAAATGGGTGCAATTGGCATACGACTCTGACCCAAAAAAAAGGTTAAGGGCAGCTGAAGAATTAAGTAAAAGTGAATCACCCTTTGCAATGTTCGCCATGTTAGAATTACTTACTGATAAAGATGAAACGGTTAGGTTGTATGTTAGAAAAGCTTTAAAACAAACCAAACCGGAAAAATATGACAATAATGCTATCCTAAGCGACTTATTATTAACTGAAAAAGAGAAAGAAATGAAAGAAGAAACTGATAAAATTACTAACAAGGAAAAAGAAAAGAAACATGCAATGCTCAGGAAAAAACTTGAACCGATTATTGATAAACTTATTGAAGCCAAAGACCCTGAAAAACGCAAAAGAGCAAAGGAAAAGGTCATGCCTATGGTAGAACAAATAATTCAAAGGTGGGCAGACAAAGAAGAATATTTAATGGAATTGTTTGGTAGCAGTAAAGGCACAGACATTCAGGAAGAAGTTTATGATGAGATCAGTGAAATTGGTGACGAGGATTCAAGGAAATACCTGAAAATGATTTCATCAGTAGAAATGATAACACAAGGCATACCTGAAATTGGAGAAGATGAAAGTAAAGATGATGAGTATATTGAAGAAATCCCTAAGGAAAGCAATGATAATCTCAATTATCTAAGTGAAGAAGGGGAAGACGTTAAGGATAACCCATTCATTGAACCAATAGACAGGATACTTTACAATCAAGCAGTAAAAATCGTTACAATGCCCGGCATCACAAAGAAAGTTATAAAAGAACAACAAACACAAATGAAAAAGGAGATACAACTTAAAATTAAAGAAGTATTCGGTTTAGCTATGATTAAAACCAGTCACAGATTTATTGAATGGCTGGATCAGCTTGAAGAAGGCATGGATAATGTTTATACAAAAGAACTTGACGTAATATTAAGCGAAGATAAGATAATTAAACCTAAAAGAGGGAAAGGCAAAGAACTCAAGCGGTTAGTTGTCAGCGACGGGCAAAACGAGTTTGCTGTTTATTTATGGAAAGGAAGAGGCAAAGGCATCTATGAAGGTGAAAAAGTTATACTTGAGAATTTTACAGTTGAAACTTTCCCAATAACCGAAGAAACAGCATTAACAGAGAAGAAGACTGGGTCTGCGATTTATGTACTTAAATAATAGCAGACAATTAAAAACATTAACACTTATTAATTTAATACATTATGAACAATTCAAATTAATCAAGTTAATAATCTAAGGGGCCGTAGTGTAACCTGGTATCATACTGGCTTCGGGTGTTTATTACCACTGTTCACACTACAGGGTTAACAGAAAAAGTCAGTGACTCGAGTTCGAATCTCGGCGGCCCCAATATTCTTATTCAAAATCCTATCTATTCAAATTCTTATTCAAATTCTTAGCCCAACATCAAATATAAATATTTATAAAAGTTGAGTACGTATGTTAACCCAATGGAAAAGAAGAAATTACTTATAATCTCAATTGACAGAGATAATGATCTATTGGAAAAGGCAGGAGTTACAGGACCGGTCATAGGCAGAGATAAAAATCTTGAAAGTGCAACCAAACTAGCACTCGCAGACCCTGAAGACGTTGACGCCAACGCAATTTTCCAGGCAATTAAAATTTATGATGAATTTGTAAAAAGAGCAGATTATGAAGTTGAAATCTGTTCGTTAACAGGAAGCAGAAATCTTGGGTTTGAAGCTGACACAAATATTTCGCAACAACTTGACCATGTTTTATCCCAGTTTCATGCTAAAAGCGCGGTCATAGTCACAGATGGTGCTGATGACGATTTCGTATTACCAATTATTTCTTCAAGAATTAAAATTGATTCAGTCAAAAAAGTTTACATGAAACAATCAAAAGAATTGGAAAAAACATACGTAACAATAATTGAAAAATTAAGAGACCCATATTATGCAAAATTATTGATAGGTATCCCTGCAGTTTTATTTGCAATATTAGGAATTACGTTATATTTAAACTGGGGCATTGAAGCATTTGCAATAATGTTATCTATCTTCCTTTTCATGCGATTGTTTAGAATTGATGAAAGGATATATAACCTATTTAGCGTGTTTGAATTTTCAGTTGAAAAGGTTACTTCAATATTATATTTTATAGGGATAATTATAATTGTATTATCTTTTTGGATTGGCCAGCAGAGTTTATATCAATCTGAAAACCCATTGATTGAAAAACGTATTGCTGAAAGTTTCAGAGATGGTCTTAATGTTGTCATGATCGGCGGGTTAATTGTACTATTAAGTAAAATGATTGACAATTGGACGGAAAAAAATAAAATGTCAATAATACTTTATGGATTATATACTGTTTATGCAATATTATTCTGGATGATTTTAATATCAGTCACGGACTGGATACTTCTGGACACTACGCCACCCGTATCATTCGGGGCATTGTTCATAATAATTATCTATTCAATTGTATTAGGCTTTATAGCAGTTAAAATATTGAACAATATTAGAATAGATGTTTTAAAGAAAATGAAACTTGACGGTAAAATTGTAATTAACACTGAAGGCATGTACATAGGCAAAGTTAAAGCCATAAGCAAAAAAGAAGGAAAAATTATAATTGAAACTTCACTCGGCAAAAGATTCTCAGTACCATATTCAAAAATAAAAAACCTGATTGAAGACAAATTATTTATTAAACTATAATATTTCAAGATTAATTTAAAGAATTCATTTAGAATGTTCTGTCTTTGAACTTTCTGTTTTGGAACTTAAGTAATAATTGCAATAAGATATTGCAAATAGATACACGGTGATTAAATGGATGAAATTGATAAGAAAATAATAGAATACTTTTTTACGAACAGTGACAATTTTGTGTTTTATGCAAGGAATATGCACCCGGAAGTATGGGCATTGTTTCAGGCAAGGTACAGCAGGTCAACCCAAGGACTGCGAGAAGGGTTTATTGACCTGTTAAAGGAAGCGGACGACGAATATAAAAAACTGCGGGAAATATTTTCTAAAGAGGACCCGCCCAGCATAGAATTGGAACATGCATTGAACAAAGCCGTTAAATTTATGGACAAATGGGTACTCGGTTACGGCCATTCATCAGTAGCTGAAGGCGCAAGCGCAAACGTTGCAATTGAAGGAGCATCAATATTAGCAACCAAATACGTTGAAACTGCAAGGTTATGTTCATTTATTGAAAAATCCACAAGGTACGTGCACTTTGAAAGGAATTCTTTCTATAAACCGAAAAAGGTAAGTGATTCCAGGTTTTCCAACGATTATGATTATGTCCTGGACACATTGTTTAATACTTATGAAGAATTGCATGAGCCAGTATTAGAATACGTTAAACAAATTACAAAGGATAACGCAACAAATGAAAATGCATGGCTGAGAGCATGTGCTGCCAGAAGGTTTGATGCAATAAGATACCTGTTACCTGCTGCAACTAAAACAAGCTTTGGATGGACGGTGAATGCACGTGAACTTGCACATACAATACAAAAAATGAAGTCATATCCATTGGATGAAACCAAAGAACTAGGTGAGAATAAATCTAAAGAAGGAAGAAAGGTATTGCCTTCACTCCTGAAACATGCAGATTATAATGAATATATGGAAAACCAGGAAAAACTATTATCCAAATATTATAAGGAAACTAGCAAACAACAATCAAACCATAATGATGTAAATCTAGTCATATCCCCTGAAAAAGATGAACTAGCAAACAAAATAATTGCATCTGTCATATAATGAGGCGTATGAAAAGGCTAATCAGATGAGTGAGCAGGATAAGCTTGATATTTTCAATAGTGTAAAAGAGGGAATGCAAAGCCATGACATGCCCCCAAGAGAATTTGAAAATGTTGCGTTCACATGGGACATTTTAATTGATTACGGAGCATACAGAGATATCCAAAGACACAGGATCATGAGCCAAAGCGAACAACTTCTTACAACGGCCTTAGGTTATGAAATACCTGAAGACATAGCCAAAAGTGGCGTTGAACAGTCATATAAAAACGCAATGGAACAGGCAGATAAGGTTTTCAGGGAAATGTGTGAAGAAATGCCGTACGAGGCACAATACCTGGTACCATTAGGTTACAGGAAACGTGTATTGATAAATATTAACTTAAGAAGCCTACATCATTTGATACGATTGAGAAGCAGTCCACACGGTCATATTTCGTATAGAAACATTGTACAAAAGATGTACCTGATATTAAAGGAAAAGTACGGAGAATATATTACAATTGAATGCAACTTTGACAAGGTTAATCTGGGAAGATTAAAAAGTGAACTGAAGATCGAATCAATGAAATAAGTTCAATGTATTGAGAAATTAAAGGTTAAAGGTCATCCTCACTAATGACCTTAATCCCATTCTTTTTTAATAAACGAGTAGTCCACCCGTCACCGGCTATGACCTTCTTAGAAAACGTGCCGTCATAAATATAACCACACCCACAGGACGGACTTCTCTGCTTAAATATTGCTTCTTTTATTCCAAAGATTTTTGCTATCTTAAGGGTTTCCTGTGCACCTTTCTGAAAAACAGGAGTTGCATCATTGCCTTTCTCATTAATTACTTTATTGCATTTAATTTCATGGCCAATGCGCGGTGTAGGCAAACCGGCCAGTTGTTCAGGACAAACAGGAATTAACGTCTCCTTCCCGGCCAGATCAATAACCTTTTGGCATGGCCTGGATTTGCCATCATACCTGCATTTTACTCCCAACAAACATGCACTGCACAATTTGATACTACACAATTTCATAATCTCACTACATTCAAAAGTTTTATATAATGATAATAATATTATGTATCCATGGACCAGCAAATTCATGACTTAATAAACAAAGAAAAAGAAAGGCAACTTAAAACTATTGATTTGATTGCTTCAGAAAATATTACCAGCCAGGACGTGCGCGACGCAGTAGGATCAGTATTATCACACAAGTATGCGGAAGGGTACCCGGGCAAAAGGTATTATGGAGGAAACCAAATAATTGATCAGGTTGAACAGCTTGCAATAGACAGGGTTACAAAACTGTTCGGTACAAAATTTGCCAACGTACAACCGCATGCAGGCTCACAGGCCAACATGGCAGTTTATTTTGCATTACTAGATTATAAAGATACAATTATGGGGCTCAACTTATCACACGGCGGGCATCTAACTCACGGGTCGCCGGTCAACTTTTCCGGGAAACTGTACAAACCTATTCATTATAATGTTAACAGGGAAGGTTGGCTGGACTATGACGAGATTGAAAAGCTTGCAAAACAGGAGAAACCCAAACTAATCCAAATGGGTTACACTGCATACCCAAGAACTATTGATTACAAAAGGTTTAGAGAGATTGCAGATGACACAGAAGCATATCTTATGGCTGACATTGCACACACTGCCGGATTGATTGCAGGCAAAGCGTTCCCCAGCCCAATAGGTATGGCTGACGTTATAACATTTACAACTCATAAGACATTAAGAGGACCGAGAGGGGCAGTAATCTTATGGGACAATGAAGAAATGGAAAAAAAGATTAGGATGGCAGTGTTTCCAGGTTTGCAAGGCGGTCCACATGAAAACATGATTGCAGGCAAAGCTGTCGCGTTTAAGGAAGCTATGGAACCTGAATTTGAAGATTATGCAAAACAAGTCGTGAAGAATGCACAGGCACTTGCACAAGGGTTAATGGATAATGATTTTAAACTTGTAACCGATGGAACGGATTCGCATTTATTAATGGTGGATTTAAGACCGTTCGGCGATGTTACGGGCAAAGATGCCCAGGAATGGCTAGAAAATGCAGGCATTGTATGCAACAAAAACACTGTGCCCTATGATGAACGTTCACCGTTTGTAACTTCAGGGATACGATTTGGAACGCCAGTCCTTACAACCAGAGGCATGCAAGAAGAACAAATGAAACAGATCGCTGACTGGGTTAAAGAAATAATCAAATCTAAAGGTCAAAAATCAAAAGATGTTAAAATGGAAGTTGAACAAATGACTAACAAGTTCCCGTTATTTCAAAATGAAGGCAAAGTTGAAAAGAGTGATTGAATGGATTTAATTCAAGCAATAGTATTAGGAGTCCTACAAGGAGTAACAGAATGGCTACCAATAAGTTCAGAAGCAATGGTAACATTGTTTGGCAAGTTCATGTTCGGGTTTGAATATTCTGAAGCGCTCAGTAATGCTATATGGTTACATGTTGGAACAAGCTTATCTGCAATCATATATTTCAGAAATGAGATAATTGACATTATTAAAAGTATTTTAACAAGGAACGGAAACAAAGACCTGTTAATTTTCCTGATTATAACAACAGTATTAAGTGGAGTAATAGGAGTCAGCATAATGTTGTTCCTGTTCAATTTACAGATTCACGACGGTTTGTTCACAATATTGATAGGTTTATTCCTGCTGGGCATATCAGTAATGCAAAAGAAGTTAAAGGCAGGCAGGGAAACGAAACTTAAACCAGTCAACGCCATATTGCCAGGCATTGTACAGGGATTGGCAATAATTCCAGGGATAAGCAGGTCAGGCATCACAACTGCAACATTAATTCTTCACAAATATTCACTGGAAAAAGCACTTAAGTTAAGTTTTATCATGAGCATACCTGTAACAATCGGTGCACAGTTTGTATTACCAATAATTAAGCAGGGGTTTGTGGTTTCTGATATGATGTTGTTAAGCGGAGCTGTCGCAGCAATAACTGGCCTCGTAACAATTAAAATCCTGATTGAATTTGCAAACAAAACCAACTTTGCAAAGGCAACTGCAATATTAGGTATAATCGTTTTAATTTTAGGGATAATCACTTTCTTTGTTTAGAAAGAAAATAAAAAGAAAGAGAAACAATCATTTAATCTGTTCAAGATCTTTATTTAAAATTACTGGGCGCATTGCTAAAATTTCTTCTCGGTAAGAACATTTTGGAAGTTTGTTTAAGATAAAAATCTTTTTGCCCGAATCAAATGCAATCGCCATTTCAATCAAAACTGAACCGCCAATATAATTACGTTCACTACCTTTATTAAAATTGCAAACAAGAATGGCATTGGACTTTTTTATCATGTTAAAATGGTCACGCATTAATTCCTTTTTCTTTTCCCAAACCCATTCAGAACCAATCTTTGCCTTGGAAATCATCTTAGCAAAATCGTCGCAGTTCACAGGTTCGCCTTTGTCATCCTTAATTTCATCAACAGGAATGTCAACTTTATGAGACATAAGTTCAAGCTCGCGTTTAACTGTTTCCATTTTATCCAAGAATTTCATACTACCGCACAATGTAATTTTCATAGTTAACACTAAAATGTTAATTATTATAAGTTTATTGGGAGTCACTCCATGAAAGTTGGAGTCATTCCATAAACGATTTTATTAAAGGCACTATTTCCTTGCGCATGAGAATACCTTGCCTATAAGCAATCCCTTCAGAAAACTGAACGTCCAATATATTTTCTAATAATGTCTGAGTTGCAGTATCTACAACTATAAACTTGTTAAAAGCATTTTCCAAATCAATGCATGTTAAAAATATCAAATCCAGTGAATGGTCATTTTTCAAGTCATTCAATATACTTTTTATTCCCTTTAAATTTCCATTAACAAACCCATCAACATTAATAATTTCTAACTGGATAATCGCAAGCTTCTTACCACCGAATGTAAACCCCGAAACATAATCATCAACAAAAGTTCCACGCAAAGGTTTTGTAAATATTGATTTAAACGTAAACATATCATGAACATACGTATCAGGCACTTCTAATTTAGTTTTAAGCCATTTCGCCATGTGGTGATCCCTGTCAGTAGTAACATTCGCCTGAAAATTAATCGTATTTGAAACAATTGCAGAATACAATAAAACAGCTGAATCATTATCAATTTCAACATCATCAGCATAATATTTCTCAGCAATTAAAGTTGCAGCAGAACCCACCAATTCTATTTGGACTTTGGCGTTAGGGAACATATGAGAATCATTAATTTTCCTATGATCTATAACCTCAATAACTTTGTCAGGATCAATTTTATCAGACAACCCAAGCAAATCACTGGAATCAACAATGATTATATCCTCTATTGAATCAATAATTTTGTCAGCATTCGGTAAAGGAGAAATCTTAAACTTATCAAAAACAAATTGTGCTTCACGGTGTGGTTGGCCAAAGATTGCGCCAATTGCATTTTTACCTTTTTTTTGTAAAAATTTTGAATAAGCAAAAGCACATGCTGTCCCATCCAGATCAGGGTGAGTATAACCTGTTACTAAAATCTTTTTCATTAAATATCATATGTAAATACAATTTTATAAAGGTTATCACAATCACAAAAAGTAAACAGAATTAATAAATTAAATACTAAAAATCTATTTTCTATTCCATTCACTTTTTCTCCCATTCACTTTTAAGTTTTGAAAAAACTAAACTATTCCTAAAAGTATTAGTCACCGGGAGATAACGATCCTGTCGGAGTATGCCTTCAAACTTATACATGCATTTCTTTGCTACTCCAGCAGATGCAACATTATGTTCATGGCACTTGATCTGAATACGATTAAGGCCAATTGAAAATGCATGAGATTCAAGCAATTTAACGGATTCTGTTGCATAACCTTGTTTAGTAAATGTTGATACTAACCAATAACCTATCTCTGCCGACTTATTTTTGTCATCAACATCAAAAATACCTATGACTCCTATACATTGATCATTTAAATAAATTCCATAACTATATTCAAGATTCTTACGGGACAGGTCCCAAATATCAGATAAATATTTCAATTCATCTTTAACTGTTTTAATTTTCGCCAGAAACAGTGTCCACTCATTATAATGTTTACGTTCATTCTTAATTTGTTCAAATATGACCTGTGCAGTTTCAATATTAGGCTTGTTTAACTTTAGAACAATTCTTTTGCCTTTTAAGATCTTTCTAAATCGTTTCATGATTTTTTTTTCAAAGCCAACATTTATAAAGTAATTTAAACATAACAAATAAAGTTAAATAGTATAAAAAATGTGTAATATGAGTGTGAGAGAGCATTAGTAACAAGTTATTATATAACCCAAATACTTTTCGCTTTTTCTATAAATCATATTAATAACAGGGTTAAATTTAAACTAGAATTTAAACTAGACATCAAATATATAACTAGTATTAATTAGAATCCTGATTAAACGAGGTAAAAAAAATGACTGAAAAAATAAGTAAATTTGAAGAATTAAAGTTAAGTGAAAACTTAATGGAAACAATAAAAAAACTGGGTTATACAGAACCTACACTAATCCAGAGCGAGACCATTCCACTTATTCTAAAAGGGGAAGACGTTATAGGTCAATCTGCAACTGGTAGCGGTAAAACGTTAGCTTTCGCAGCAGGCATTATTGAAAAATGCAAGGCAAAACAAGGAATACAAGCAATAATCTTAACACCAACCAGGGAACTGGCAGAACAGGTTAAAGATGAAATTGTTACGCTTACTAATAATAGAGATATGAGAATATTGGCAATATATGGTGGAGTATCAATCGGCCCACAGATTAAATACCTGCATACAGCCGACGTTGTTATTGCAACACCTGGAAGATTACTAGACCATATCAATAGAGGCACGATTAATACATCTAAAGTTAAAATATTTGTTTTAGATGAAGCCGACAGAATGGTTGAGATGGGTTTTATTGAAGACGTAGAAAAGATAATGAGAGCATGTCCAAAAAATAAACAAACATTATTATTTTCAGCTACAATGTATGAACCTGCCAAGAAAATTGCAAAGAAATACATGAAAAACCCTATAACTATCCACGCTACCAAAATGGTTGACCCTACAAAATTAAAACAAATGTTTTATGAAGTCCCGGGCAACCTGAAAAATGAATTGTTATTACATTTATTAGAACAGGAAGATTCAAATTTATGCATGGTGTTTTGCAACACCAGACATAAAACTGATGACGTTGTAAAATTCCTTAAATATAATAAAATAAAGGCAGTTGCAATTCATGGCGGTTTAAACCAAGTTAAAAGATTGAAAACCATTGAACTGTTCCATAAAGGGATGTACAGAGTATTAGTATGTACTGACGTTGCAGCAAGAGGATTACATATTGAAAATGTTTCACACATCTATAATTATGACATATCCAAACTACCTGGCGATTATGTACACAGAATAGGCAGGACTGCCAGAGCTGGCAATGAAGGACAGGTAATAAACTTTGTATCAGACAGAGATTATGACTTCTTTTGCGGGATAATCAATACACATATTGATTATGATATCCAGAAACAAAAAAGACCTTACCTAAAAAAGAGTGAAGTAAAATATAATGATAATGACGAAGACAGAAGGGGAAGAAACAATCAAAGATGGGATAGAAAAGAAGGCGGCAGAGGAAGGACATCTAGACCGTCATATGGCAATAATAGAACATCCTATGGAAATAGTAATAGATCTTCATCGGGAGATAATAGATCATCGTCTGGCAGTAGGAACAGAACATCTTACGGCAATAGCAATAGAGCTTCATCGGGAGATAACAGAACGTCATACGGTAATAGAAGAACATCATCTGAGGGCAATAAAACCTCATATGGTGGCGAGAATAAAGAAAGTGGTAACAGAGAATGGCAGAATAACCGAAGAGGAAAAAGCAACAGGAAATTTCATTCAAATGATAGTAGTAGAAGAACATATTTTGTTGAATAGATTTCAGAATAATA
>CAYOKY010000021.1:0-11048 GCA_964404695.1 Microcaldota archaeon
AAGTGATATCATCAGAATTACAACTTGTGCTTCCCTCTTCCTGCATGTAAACTGCCCAAACCAACCATGGGTCAAGACCGTAAATCCCTGCAGACTGATAGAATGACCACAAATCAAATGACGTTGTGTCAATGTCATCAAAATCCCAACTGTTACGATTAATACTGCTCAATGTCAAGTCCTTCATCTTATAGCTGGTACCGTCACAGGAATGCTTTGCCTTGTTGATATTCTGGGCAGAAGGATTAAGTGAGATACCATTCATTTCTGATGCTTCCCAACCGTCAATGTCAAAAGTCCAAGAAGAGATATCATAATCCCAATCAACAACGTCCCCTGATTTTATGTATGCAACTAAACTGTTATATGCAAACTTGCATGAATATGCACCTGATTCTGCAGGGAATATCAATCCAGACTGTGCATTTTTCCCAGTATAATATATTTTATACCCTTTAATCAAAGGTTTGGTATCTTCAAAAACATCACCATTACTATTAAACAAACCCTGTTCAATGTTAAGACTGTAATATGGATTATATATTGAATAATCTTCTGAATTACTAAATATTTCTGGGTCAGGGGACATTGAAGGAATAATCATACCCATAAAACCGTTCAATGACATATACCCAATGTTTCCAACCCACATTTCATTTGCAGTTAAAATATCTTGATCAGTATATTGACAACCATCATCTTCAGAATAACCCATGGCATCAATAAGTAAAACCAATTTCTGATAATCATACAATGCTTTGTCCCCTATCTCAAGAGCGTTCAGCATCTGGATTGTAGGATTGCAATTTGCAGAGTTTGAACCATAATCAAGATTATAACTCACTGTAGTTGTAAATGCATCAACACAATTATCTGTGCGTTTTAAATCGTCATAAGGACTTTCAATATGGTTGGGCGCACATTTGGTTGAAATGTCAAGATAATTATAAGGTTCACAAATGTCTTCAACTTCCTGAAGTGTAGCATCCGGTCCACCGTAATCCTTGGGTGCCAATATTTTCATTGCCCTGTCAAGATAAGTTGTATTTGCACCCGAACTTGTATAATTAACAGTCTGCAAAGGAAGGTTAACAGAGATTATACATGATGGACATGCCTTTTTTAAGCGCACAGATAACGAACGTAAATAACAATATGCATCATCCATTTTATCCACATCATACTCAGGATATACATCATTAAACTCTATACCTGAACCTATTACAATCATTACCGGCCCAATTGAAGATGAATGTGAAGTATATTCAGTATTCATTACATTAATAGAATCAACAAGAAGATTTGCATGAATATTTTTTTGTTCACGGGTTGCACTAGGCCACCAGTCATAAGGTATTACGTAAACAGGTATTATTCCACTTTCCAGATATTTGGTTGCAATCGTCTCAGAAGGTTTGGAAAGTAATATGCCATCTGAAGCTACTGGCAAATATTGCGTAGCAATAGTTGATGTGGTGATAGGAGTAAACCCTGTAACATTACAACATTCATTTGTATAACCTGAATCGTTCATCATTCTGTAAACGGCTTCTGCATCACAAACCCTGTCAACAGAATTTATACCAGGCCATAGGGTGTCTGAATTGGGCCTAACAAAACAGGAAGATGCCATGTGATAACCCCCCCCAACGATCCATTTGTCAATAGTAGGTATCTCCTGACCTGCATTAAGGAAATTTGATTCAACAAAAGTAAATCCTGAACCTAACATGAATTGCCTAACATCTTTTCTCTGCGGTTCATCTGCGCTTAAACAGTCCCAGATACCAGTACAATCATATGTTTTTTCAAGCTGTTCATCCAATGATTTCTCATCATAAACATCTTCCATTTGGATAAACCCGCAACTGCTCTCGCTTAACCCACCACCGGAAAACAATGAACCGAACAACCAAGGAGTTTCCAAAAGGTCAGTAACAGTATTACTATCTATCGGCTGACAAACATAAACCCCGCAATCGTCACCGTCACAAGTCTTTTCAGATTCAAGATACAAAAATTCTGATTCATTCCATACTTTCATTGTATTATATGATTCTTCCCATGATGTAAACTCTGAAACGCAACCGCTGAACATAACTAACAGTAAAACTGTAACTGCAAATGTGTATTGAAATTTATAATTCATTGAAAGTCACCTTACTAACCACATCAACTATTTTTGTCATCTTTTGACCCCTTAGGTTTGCGCCTGAACTTATCCCGAACAGACTTTATACCTTCTTTACTTTTCTTATACCCAGACTTTATACCTTCTTTACTTTTATTATAACCTTTAGCTATCAATCCTTCATCATCATCAGGAACGTCAGACAGACCTGAAATATAAGAAACTGGTTTACCGTCAACGAACCTAGTACCTGCCCGCATGGTTTTCAGGTTACGTGATCCCCACAAAGGCAAAGGCAAAGGAGCTATCGGAACCTCTTGTTCAATAGACTTTACAGTTATGTCCCTAAATTCAATCAGTTTAGTCCATGATCCCCACTTTGAGGATGACTTCCCTTTAGCGTCCGTAATATTACCTCTGGAAACTAAACTTGACGCATAACCTATCCCTGCCCCAACCGGTCCAAAGAATACTCCTCCAAGGAAAGGTGCAGGATACTTAAACGCTAAATGTAAAGGATTAATCATATATGTCTGTGAATGATCTTCAACCTGATCCATCATGTAACGCAAATACTGGTCACGTTCCATAGAATAGCCAGGGAACAAGGAAGATGCCAAATGTCCCTGATGATCAAACTTTGAATAAATATCTCTATAAATATCTTCAAGCAAATTCGGGTTATATCGGCCGTAAACAGGATTGTTTGTATAAAGTATTCTGGCTTCTTTTGGCCTGGTATGAACTGCTCCCGAATAATCTTCATACAAAGTACCCCCAGCATACCTCCTAGGGATAATTTCATACAACTTATTCTTTTCCTCAGGAAGGAACTTGGTCTTACCACTAAAGAAATCCCTGCCTGCAACACCTTGCGCTTCCAATAGGATGGCGGGAGTTTTCTCATAGATCTTGCCCGCCCATTTCCAACCAGTATTTTCATATATTATCCTGGTCAACCTACCGGCTGCGAGAGCAGCACCCTGAGTTGAAACCTCAAACGAACTCCATTTCTTGTCACCGCCGACCAGACGATTTGCCTGAGCATGTTCAGTGCTGGTTTCATACCTTCCACAGTTCTGAGGACTCCAACTACCAAACTTGCCTGCAACCTCAAAATCCCTTTTGAATAACCCAAACCCATAAAGAACTGGCATAAACTTTAGAAGTAATGGTGCCAGATAATTATCATCACTGGACAATACCTCATTAATATACGGTGGATTGGTTGCACCAAAAGGCATAAGTTTCCATTCCTGCTGGTTGTTAGGATCCAACTTTAATGTTAAATGTGAGTTTAACCCTTTGCCCCATCTCCAGAAAATCAAATTAACCTTTTTGCTGACAGTATCTTCCAATTTCATCTGAGACTTGACCAGCTTTTTTGCCATTTTACGTTCAGATGCCGGCAAATATTTTGTTAATAAACTAGTAGTTCTTTTCTGCCTTTTATGTTCCAAAAACCATACATCTGCTGATGCAGAATTAATAGCACGAATCATCCTTTTGTTTTCACTCATCATTTTATCCTGCCTGGCAAGTTCCAATTCATGAAATTTAAGTCTAATTTCCAAAGGCCTTAACTTTGCATAATATGAAACCTTGGCACCAATCTTTTCTAATGGAGACCTGAACTCATCTAAAACACCTTCTTTGTCAGCAGTCAAATTAGATATCTCCTCACGCAACCCCTTAATCTTACCTCTTTCTTTATCCATCTTAGGAGATTCAACCAAACCAGAAGATAAACTATCTCTTATCAATGAAGTTTGTATCTCTCTAAATGTTTCTGCACGCTGGCATGCATAAATCTCACCAAAGTCTGCAAGGTCCTGGGGATTTTCAAGTTCCATTTTCAAACCTAGGAATAAGTTAATCATGGCTTTATCATTCCTATCATAAATTTCCATCAGTTTACCAGTAAATTTATATGTATGTTTAATAAAGGATTTTGATTTTTTTTGTTTCCAACTTTCCCAGTTAGAAGTTGCAGATACTTCAGGAAGATGAAGTTTACTAAGCTCCTGGTTAACATACATTTGTTGCTCATTCTCGTCAGGACTTATAGTTTTACTTTTTTCTATAATTTTATTTTTCATGTTTTCATATCTTTTAGGATTTATTTTATTAAACAAAATATTTGGAAGATGCTTAATATCTTTAACATCTGTAGCCAAAAGATTTGAAATATGTGTAACATCGGACATCCGGGTACCCAAATGAACAATATTATCAATATGATCAAATCCTACCTGTAAAGGTTCACCAAACATAGGAGAAAATACCGATTGCATAAATTTACTGCTTTCAGCCATGCGCGCTGCACGGTCATCAAGCTTATCAAATTCAACATAATTCAAATAACCCCACTTATCCAGCTCATTAATTTCCTTATATTCTTTATCTAATAAAATTCCACGAGTATCAGAAGAATAATATTCTTTCACACGACCATGATGGTCTTTCTTATCAGAAGGATCTTCCAAAGCATCCATTTGATCTTTCAAAACACCATACTCTTCTTCATTCAGGGATCCAGGTTCATAAGAAACTCTTTTTTCGTTCCTTAACCCGGTTTCAACTTTGCCGTTCCTCACAAAAGGAATATAAATTTCTTTGCCAGGATCAACAATTAATTCTCTAATTGCAGTCTCTTTTGGATCTTGGACACCTCTTTTTTCATATTCTTGGATACCCCTACCTTCATATTCATGTACTTTTCCATTAATAAAATCATCATAATTATAATCAGTAGCATTGTCATGCCTTTCAAATTCTGAGGTTTCATGGTTTGAAATAAACTCAACCACTTTAAGTTTACCATCTGTGGTTTTCTGATAAATATTAATTATAACCCTTTCTCCACCATCTTTCCTTTCTTTTTCATATTCAATCTCATAAAACTTTGCTAAACTCAAATCTAAATCCATATGTTCTTCAAGACTTGTATTATACCTTTTACCATCAAAGATTAATCTGGGATCCTCAAGAAGATAATTGTCATACGGTTTCTTTATTACTACTTCACTTTCAATCCCCAATTCCTTCATCTTCTCAGATAAATCATTAAGTGCACTAATGTTTTCTTTAGGGGAACCAAAATATTTGGCTAAAGTTTGCTCAGCAGTAGGTATCAAATGATATTTACCTCGGGCATTGTAAACCAATGTACCATTAAGCATTGTATCTGTCATGGCCATAGGCATGCCTTCGTAATATGGCACGATTTGCGTCGGCGTGTTCCACACCCATATTCCATGGGCCAGGTCTTCATAAGTAGGACCATGGTCATGCATTCTGGCCATCCAGTCTTCACCAAAACGTTTACGGTATTCCTGAGACAATTTGGTGTAATGCATTCCATTCGCATGAACATTTTCAGTAGATAAATCAACATTGTAATCTCTTAAACGTGTAACGATCCTATTGCCCAGCATTTTATATATGGCATGATTGCGTCTTTCAACACTGCTGGCTAATAAGAACACGTCTTTTTGAGTTTTGTATGAAGATAACAATTCTTGGACCTTATCATCAAGACCTTTAATATTTTGCAACCTATCTAATTCACTAGGCCATTTTGCAACTTTCTTCCACACTGTTAAATAATCAACAATCTTTTCAGTAATTATTGCTTGATTTTGTTTATCATAAGAATCAAACTTCTTAACTGCTTCAGGGAAATCTACATATTCATATAAATTATTATCCGGCCCAGTGATATTTTCAGATAACTTGTTATCCTGTTCATTAGTATTTAGTAATCTAACTTTGGTGAACTCATTTGATACCTTGGGATCGGAAAAATATATTACAACCTTTTTTAGTCGTAAGATATTGCTTTTAAGTTCTTCTTTGTTCACACCGGAGGCAATTTTGTATTTCTGTTCAAGATCTTTAATAAGCTTTTGTAAATCTTTAGTTGAAGCTATGTCTAAACCTTTAATTTTTTCAGTAACATATTCACTATTTTGTGAAGCTAATTTTAAGCGGACCTTTTCCCTTTTAAGATTTGCTTTATTATACTGATCCAAACCAGACATATAATTAGATAACTCTTTCTCGATTCCATCCTTAAATTCACCATAAGGAATAACTTCACTTAACTCCCTCATAACTTTGTCTGCTACCTGATCTATTTGAAGTCCCTTTTCATCAAGAATTTTTACAAAATCCGCAGATGATGACTTCCTATGGAGACCGTATTTCTTCAAAACAGCAAAAACCTGTTCTTTGTTATGATGACTTAACTTCTTAGTAGCTTTTGTAAGCATTGAACGGTAATCCCTAAATGCATACTCACAATGAAGTTTAGCTTCAGTATATTTTACCTGAACATCTGCCATATTAATTACTGCCTGACGACCCAATATGCCCGAATTCATTACATAATCTATTATCCCAATATCTCTATCTGCGGGAGAAAGTTTTGACATTATATCTACCAATTTCTCCTGCAGTCCCATCAACTTATTAAATCCGTTCATAATCTTATCAAGCTGAATTTTTTCTGTAGCAGATAAAAGAGTTGGATTAACATTAAGAAAATCTTCAATCTTTTCAATATAACTCCCATTAAACGTTTTGGCATCATAATCTTTTAGTAATGTAATATCATTAAAGCCCAGCAATTCATTTTTCAAAGTACCCTTACCAACACCGGCCCTTGTACAATATTTATCATCCAAAATAGTCAACAGTTCTATACTTCTATTAAACGTTTTATCATAGTTCTTAGTATCCTTTTTCAAAGGACCTAAAATCTTAGTATTTGACCACATGGTTTTAAGCTTTTTAGGCATGCCTTCCAATTCCTTTTTGATTTCACTTTCAACATGAGCAAATGCAGTATCCAAATTATAATCAGGATTAACTTTAACCTTCTGAAGGTAATGATTAAATGCCCAGGCATATTTCATCTGACGAAGATCATCAATCATCTGACATGTTTTATCATCATTAGCAGGGTCGCGAGAATTAAACTTATTCATAAAAGCAAAAGCCAGGACAGGATTCTTCAAATAATCTTTACCTTGATCCTGTTTCCATGTTTCAAAAAGAGTATCTGTCCCCTTATCAAAATCCTTTACGTTATAACCATAACTTTCCAATACTCTATCCCTAAAATCCCCAGTTGCAAGCATATCCAGTTTTACAAACGTTTCCCTAACCTTAGTATCAAGGAGCTTTGGATCATAGTCTTTATTAGTAGAATCAAAATTAAGATCCGTTGCACTTACAATATCATTATAATACTCAACTGCCCAATCCATCTTACTAGGAGTTGTTTCAGTGCCTATCAAATCTTTAAGCTCAGGTGCAATATCAACAAATTTCTGTCTCATTTCCTTAAGATCCTGCTTAAGTCTGTCACTGCTTACAGTTTCTTTCCCAGTTATTAATTGAACATCACCTTCTTCATCCCGGTGATATTTTGCTTCGTGATATGCATCCTTAAGTTTGTCCTGCTTTTCTGCAATTTGCTTTTTAGAACCTTTCAAATTCATTAAAGAAGTAACATAAATGTAATCATGAACCTGCTCAGCACCACGCTTATACTGATTAAACTTAACCTGTGCCATGTCATCAGCAAAGTACCAGTTTGCAACTGTCTGTTCAGGAACGCCGGACGGGAAATCATTCTTCCACATCGCATTACTGACTTTGCCAACAATACCTCCAGCACCAACAGTTTTGGCAACCCATGACTTGTGCTTATGAGTACTTGACCAGTCAGCAACATGCCGTATTTGTCTCTTGAAACGGTCATAAGGTTGTGTAACTACACTGGTTACCATACCAACCAAAGGCACACGGCCAAACCTGTCAGGACGCTTGGCATCATATTCAGTAGTAATTTGTCTCCTGAAAGCATCAGCAGCACTTAAAGATGCAATATAACCTAAAGTATCATTCATTACTCCTTTGGCGTCTTCAGTTTTATCCCCAAACTTAGGGTCAAGACCATACTTATTAATCAAATCATTAAAAATTTTGTTAGAATCTGCTCCAGATTTGGTAGACCCTGTATCAGAATTGATAGAATCTGCCCCAGATTTGGTAGAATCGGTATTAGGATTGGTTTTTAATAATTTATTATATTCATCTACAAACCTGACTGAACGATCAGCATACTTCTTCTTCTCAGCATCAGTCATCTGGAAATCTTTGCCGTCCTTTTTGGCACGTTTAAGCATCTCCTTAAGTTTTTTCTGGCCTTGAGTACCTGAAAGCATCATCATAATTCCAGCCATCTGAACCTCAGATTCAAGCTTGCCCAGACCTTTATATGTTTTTGTCCCGGTAAACAATGACTTCACATTTGAAGATCCACCTAGTGAAACATTTCCATAATTTCTCAAAAAATGTGTTCTATAGGTGCCAGCCTGAGATAAAGTTGCAAGATAAAGTTTAGTGTTCTTCGCAATCCCCTTGGGTTTTTTACCAGTAGAAATCTTTTTTCTTACGGCCTTAAACCTCTTTGTCTTAGGAGTCACAATATCAAAAATTGCCAACGGGTTTTCACCTGCAAAAAACATTGATGCTGACAACAAACCAAATAATATCACAAACGGCAAACATATAGAAGTATTATCACCTAAAATACCGCCAATAACCCCATTAATCTTATCAAGATTTGAACCACCTATAGACGGATAAAAAACAAAGGTTTCAATAACTATATTTCCACATTCAGAACCAGATACTTCTGCCTGTACCAAATTATACCTCTCAGATTCAAACCCTGAATCAACTAAAATAGATGCTTCTCCGTTTTCATCACTTGTAGAGGATGCTAAAAACTCCTTATCACCCTCAGTAACATGATAAAGTTCAATACGACAATCCGGAGAAAGAATAGTTACCTCGTGAGAACCGGTGCCATCATATGAAACGATTTCTCCATTTTCATCAGTATATTCAGAACTTCCATCAACCATTTGCACTGTTGTCCTATACGTTAAAAATGTAAAATTTACTGAACCGTCTTCCAGTATATCATAACTAACATCAACATTATAATTAACAGTCTGGCAATAGAATAAACCTAAAATCATAAATAACATTAATATAATCTTTTTCATAAACAATCCCGTTATTAGAATTAATATAAATTATTTAAAGCTTTCTAAATTAAACTTTTAACAATATGTTACTTTAAATGGAAAAAGAAGGAATAAATAAATAAACTATAACTATATATTTATAAATAATAAAATATACAATAAATAAGTGTACGGATTGGGTACAATAGTTAAAATTTAAAAAAGAATGAAAAAAGAATTAAACTTAACAAAAAAGGGATTGAAATGAATGATACTCAGGCAATTAACAGATATATGAGACAAATGTCACATCAAATGCTAGATGATATCATCAATAGTAGATCTTTATATCAATCAATTCAAGATTTTTTCAAAAATGAAAATGAAAAACTAAAAGAACAAAGTGAACAGTTATCACAACAAGGAAAACAAGAAATTGACAACCACATAGCTGAAAATGAAGAAGTTATAAAAACAATGGAAAAATATGACAAGATCCTTAATGATACAAAAACAAAAGAACTTATGGAAATAGAAAGAGACAGTTATAATACTCAATATGGATTTGCAGAAAATAAAAAAGGAGTTTTAAAAAAAGCCGGAGAAATACTTATTGAAACCAATCCAGCCCTAAAATTAGGGAAAGCAACTTATGAAATAGTAACAGAACTAAGTGATAAAGGAAAGAAAGACCAACGAACCCAAAAAGGATTTATTGAAAGAGAAACACTGGCATCAGAAGGAGAGATACAAGAAACACAACAAGATGAATTAAGTATAACTGCAAAAAAAACCCTCGGAAGGGTGTATAGGACTAATTACATCTTTGTAACAAACATGGAAAATATTCAAGATATATTGGATACTGGTGAAACTATTATTCAGGAATATTGTAACGAAGTTGTTGCACCTTGCATAGAAAACGATGCCATGGGGGATATAGAAAATTATAATGCAAATGCAATTTCCCCGGGAATCAAAGATAAAATAGACAGAATTATTAAAAACAATGAAATTAACAAATTAAGCAGAGATCACAATAAAAAAATTAAAGAACTAAGAAAAAAACTTGATGAAGTTGACGGGCAGTTATCAAAAATGAAATTTCCAACAACAAAAAATATGTTGACTTTAATTAATGAACAAACTCAAACAACTGTAAGTTCTGTATTAAATGAAAAAGATTTACGTAAACTTAGTGAACTGGTTGTTGAAAACATAGATCCTTTATTAAATATAGGCAAAAAACTGGCGCATCAGGCCGGACAGACATGGGATGAAAAAAACCCTGACGTTTTTGATTTGACAATAAGTCAAACTGCAAAAGATATGGCCAAAAATAATGTCTGGGGTTTTCCTAAACTCAGAACTATATTTTCAAAAAAATTCAGACAGGCACGTGAAAATGTTCTTGAGTCCAGTGAAAACCTTAAATCGTTTTCCCTTATATTGGACAATACTCCTTTGGTCCCATTAATCAACTGGGAAGGAGGGTTTAATCAAACAGTAATGAAAAAATGTAAGGAAATAGGATTACAATTTAGAACAGAAAACAAGGAACAATATGAACGTGCAATAAAATCCGTAAGACATTTATTAAAACTCAGCAAACGCATCACAAAAGTTGAAAACGCAAGATATAAAAGATTATTTGTTACTGCCACTATAAGTTTGGGTGTTCTGCTTATGCTTCCAGCAATAAATAAAGGATTGATTAAATCGCATGACGAAAAGGTTCATGAACAGCATAGAACAATGAATCAACAAGTCATCAGTGTTGAAGAAGCAAACAAAGTTGACGATCTAAAAGGGGACATAATGAAAACACTTAGTGCCCAAGTCAAAGAGAAAAACAATCCGGACAGTCTTCT
>CAYOKY010000022.1:0-11024 GCA_964404695.1 Microcaldota archaeon
CAGCGATCGCTCCGTCAGGTGCATCATGTGGGACATACGAAGCATGGGAACTAAGGGACAACAATACCAAGAATTATTTTGGAAAGGGTGTCAGTAAAGCTATTAGAAAACTTAAAACCATAGAAAATCGTATGAAAAATCAAACGTTTACACAGAAAAAGTTTGACATGACATTATCAAAATTAGCAGGCCCGAACAAGAAAAGGTTAGGTAGTAACACTACAACTGCAACGTCATTAGCGTTCCTGAAGAACTTGGCCATGAAAAACAATAAATGGGTTTACGAATATCTGGGCGGTAAAGTACTGCCCGTGCCTTTCATGAACATAATCAATGGCGGACAACACGCAGGCAATAAACTTGCAATACAAGAATTTATGGTCGTACCATACGGCGCCAAGACATTCAGCCAGGCAATACAAATGGGGTCAGAAATTTACCATGACCTGGGTAAGCAACTTAAGGAACAGTACGGCGCGTCAGCCAGGAACGTAGGAGATGAAGGAGGTTACGCACCCCCAATGGATAAAGCTGAGTACGCATTTGAAGCCATTGAGAAAAGCATTGAAGAAATGGGTTACCGAAAACAAGTGGGCATTGCAATTGATGTGGCAGCTTCGGAATTTTATGAAGAAATGTATAACATTGACGGTACAACTTTAACGTCATCAGAACTTATTGATTATTATGAACATATGATTGCAAATTATCATCTTATTAGCATTGAAGACCCATTTGAACAAAACGATTATGAAATGTTCGCAGAACTTAAGGATACTGCAAGAGGCGTTCAAATCGTGGCAGATGACCTTACGGTTACAAACCTGGAACGGGTTAAAAATGCCGTTGACAAAGATGCAATGACAACTTTACTTCTCAAGGTAAACCAGATCGGCACGGTTTACGAGGCGTACCAGGCATTTGAATACTGCTTATCCAAAGGGATAGGCACAATGGTTTCCCATAGAAGCGGTGAGACGGAAGACACTACAATCGCAGACATTGCTGTGGGTCTTGAGACTGGACAGATTAAAAGCGGTGCACCTGCAAGAGGTGAAAGAACTGCTAAGTATAATCAACTCCTAAGAATAGAACAAAGGCTTGGCAAGAAAGCAATATATGCGGGCAAAGATTTCAAGAAGATGGGTAAAAAGTGTAAGGTTCTGGAGAAGTGAAAAAATTAGGCTTTCAGACGAAAACATAACATTTTTAAGGTTTAACGTTTAATATATTGGTTACTAGAGATTCAAAAGCTTTAGTTTTAATTTTTATATTACATTATTGGAGGTTTTAAATATGAGTGGAATTGAAGATCAACAAATGGGTTTACCCGAAGGATCAAAAAGGATCTTAGGAAGAAGCGCACAAAGGCTAAACATTTTAGTAGGTTATGCAGTCGCAAACACTGTTAAGACAACATTGGGTCCAAAAGGCATGGATAAAATGTTAGTAAGTGATTTGGGCGACATTGTAATTACTAATGACGGCGCAACAATATTAGATGAAATGAACGTTGAACATCCTGCAGCCAAAATCATGGTACAGATTGCAAAAACTCAGGACAAGGAAGTCGGTGACGGCACAACCAGTTCAGTTGTTATTGCCGGTTACTTATTGAAAAACGCTGGCGATTTGCTTGACAAGGGAATACATCCTTCAACAATTACTAAAGGTTATTTATTGGCTGCAAAAAAGGCTGACGAATTGTTAAACAAACTAGGCAAAAAACTTAGCATGGAAGACACCGATACTTTGCAAAAGATTGCTTCAATCTCAATGGGTTCAAAATCAATTGGATTAGGCGATTCAAAACATTACCTTGCAGACCTGGTCGTTAAAGCAATAACATCAGTAGCAAACAAGGAGGATGGCAAGATCGTTGTAGACAATGACCTTATAAAACTTGAGAAAAAAGAAGGCGGTTCAATTAAGGACACACGTTACATTGAAGGCGTTGTAATTGACAAGGAAATCGTTCACAGTGGCATGCCAAAAAAGGTTGAAAATGCCAAGATCGCATTACTAGAATGTCCATTAGAAATTGAAAAGACGGAGATTGATGCTAAGATTCAAATCACATCACCAGACCAGATGAAAGATTTCCTTGCACAGGAAGAAAAAATGTTAAAAGACATGGTTGAAAAGATTAATGCATCTGGCGCAAACGTATTATTCTGTCAAAAGGGCATTGATGAACTGGCACAGCATTTCCTGTCAAAATCAGGAATCGTAGCAGTAAGAAGGGTTAAGAAATCTGACCTTGAAAAACTTTCACGCGCAACCAAAGCAAGAATAATCTCTTCATTAGACGATTTGTCAAGCGAAGATTTGGGCAACGCAGGCGAAGTTTACGAAAAGAAAATATCAGGCGAATCAATGGTATTTGTTGAGAAATGTGAAAGTGCTAAAGCAGTTACATTGTTCTTAAGAGCAGGCACTGAACATGTTGTAAATGAAGTTGAACGTGCAATGGTTGACGCAATCGGTGCAGTTTCAAGCGCAATTGAAGACGGTAGTTATGTAACTGGCGGTGGAAGTATTGACATTGAACTCGCAGGCTCATTAAGAGATTATGCAGTTGAAATTGGTGGCCGTGAACAGTTAGCAATACAAGCATTCGCGGAAGCATTGGAAGTCATACCTAAAACATTGGCCGAATCGACTGGCATGGATTCAATTGACACTTTGGTAAATTTAAGGACTGAACATAAAAATGGTAATCAGACCATGGGCGTAAACGTTTACGAAAGTAAAATTGATGACATGGAAAAAATTGGCGTTATTGAACCTACACGTGTCAAAAAGCAGGCAATATCAAGTGCAACTGAAGCTACTACAATGATACTTAGGATTGATGACATTATCGCATCAAAAGGCAAATCTGGCGGGCAACCTCAAGGAGGAATGCCACCAGGAATGATGTAAATGTCTTCTTCTTTTATTTTTTTACATTATGGTGAACTCTGGTTAAAAGCAGGCAACAAAAACATGTTTATTAGGCAATTAAAAAATAACATTGAACGAATTTTGGATTGTAAAATTGAATTGTTATATGACCTTGCAAAGATTCCGTATTCAGAAGAAAACATGACAAAATTAGGTTACGTATTCGGTACTGAAGGATTTGGCAAGGGTAAGATGGTTGATAGAGATATAACTAACATTGTAGATTGTAGTACTGAAATTGTTAAGGATATTGATAACATCTCAATACAAGTAACACGACGCGACAAGAGTTTTGAACATAAGTCGCCAGATGTAACGCAAATGATCATCAAAAAACTTAAAGATAAAAACCTGGACAAGAAAGGCGAAAATAAATTAATGGTTAAGATTGATAAGAATTATGCGTACATTTACATTATCAAAACTCATAAATGGATGGGGACAACTTTCATGAACGGGCTTGGCGGTATGCCCATTGGAACTTCAGGTAAAGTTGGTGTACTATTATCAGGCGGGATTGACAGCCCGGTGGCTACGTGGTATGTAATGAAAAGAGGGTGCACCCCAATATTTATCCATTATCATTCGTTAAAAGAATTTAACATTGAAAAAGGACCGGCCAAGAAGATCGGTGACATAATTAATGAATTGAAAAAGTATAGCAACACCAAAATGAAACTTTATGCAATAAACTTTGAACCGATAACCAAACAAATCGTTCAAAACGTACCGGCAAAAGATCGACTTATTGTATATAGACGTTACATGCTACGGTTGGCAGAAACTATTTTGGAAAATGAAAACGCTAAAGCTTTTGTAACCGGCGATTCATTGGCACAGGTCGCATCACAAACCCTTGATAACATGACTGTGATTTCTTCTGCTACGCAATATCCAATATTAAGACCATTAATCGGCATGGACAAGAAAGAAATAACTGCAATTGCTAATTTTATTAACACATTCAATATGTCCATTTTATCTTATGATGACACGTGTTCAAAGTTTTTGCCCAAGCACCCAACATTAAAAGGTGACTTGAAAACTATTGAAAATTATGAAGATAAAATTGGCGATATTAAAGTTGAATGGGAAATTTTTAATCTCTAACAACTGTAACCGTTTTCGGATAATATGGATTATTACTAATTACTTTTCCAAACGCTTTAAAATCGTCTTGTCCAACAAAAGTTATAGGAATATTATGTCTTAACGCAAGCGCAGTTGCAACAGGATCAAACACGCCGTGGCAACCTGCCTGGATTAAATTCTCTAATTCCAAAAAGTGTATTATCTCGGAATCTGACCAATCCTTGTTCACTGTTTTAAAGTTAATTAAATAGTCAATCTTCTCCTTACCCAAGCCAACCAGTCCTGCCAATTCCTTATGTGTCATTTTTTTAATGAGTGTTGCATTAGGATTTTGTTCAGGATCTTCAGTCATAACAGGATATTTGCTTATATTAATCAATTCGCCTTTAACATTTATTGCCGCCTTAACTGCAACAGTGTCAGTTGTCTGCCTGGGCTCTGTACCTCCCATAAAAGTTATTTGATGATCAAACAAGCCAAGGAAATTAATGTCTGGATTGCACATAACATTAATTCCAAATTCTCTTTCAAAAGCATAACCCATTGCCAAAGCATTCATCTTCGTTTGTTGAATGCCCATTTCATGCAATAAAAAATCTTTACCACGTTCACCGAACGTTGCTTCAACTTTGTTTATGAATAATCTGGAAGGTGCTCCTCCGCCAACTACGACAATAAATTTGAAACCTTTTTGAATACCCTCGTTAAAATGTTTAAAAAATGAATTAATTGTATCCTTTTTAAAAATGTAGTTACCCTCGTGTTTCTCAAAGATGGCACTGCCACCCATTGCTACAACATAAGTTTTATCGTTAATCTTAACCATAAAAATAATATGTCCTAAGAAAACTATATAAAACCATACGTTATAACCAGAAAAATAGAAAAATAAAAAGTAATAATTCAAATTCATATGAAAAAACTTATAAATTTAAGTGTTAATCTAATATAAAGAGGGGAAATATATGTTAAAACATAAATTTAAGAATCTAACAGTTTTTCAAAATGAATCATTTGATTTAAATCAAGATTGGGATGTTCCAATTCCAGGATTTGTTATTTTATCACCTAAAAGAAAACTTCGTTCAATATCTGATTTTACAAATGAAGAAGCAATTGAGTTTATTAATATCCTACGTAAAGTACGCACCGGTATGAGCTCAATATTAGGAATTAAGGATGTTTATTTATTTCAAAATGAAGATACCAAAGACCATTTCCATTTATGGATATTCCCTAGGTTACCATGGATGGAAAAGTTCGGAAGAAAAATAGAATCAGTTAAACCCATTATGGATTATGCAGAAAAAAACATGCAAAACCAAGAAAATATTGATAAAATAAAACAATATGTTAATAAACTAAAACAATACATGAGTCAAGAAAAAATTACTGAAAAATATGATAAATGGAAAACATAAATAATAATTTAATCTTAATTAATATAATAATTCAATCTTCTCTTTAACTCCTTCAGGATACAAGGTTAGGTTTTGAACATCCTTAATCTTATGCCATTCCAAGATGTATTGGTTATCTTCGCACTGCCGGTCTAATTCTGGACCGCCCGATATTTTAATATCATTACCGGAAAATTTAGTTATTAGATAAAAATGAACATTGCCCTGGTTATAAGGGTCTGACAAAACCCATAACTTTTTATTAATCTGAACGTCAAGATTAGTTTCCTCTTTAATCTCTCTAATCAATGCCTGCTCATAACTTTCCCCGGGTTCAACATGTCCACCAGGAATAACATAGTATTCCCTACCATGCTTAAACCTGTGAATTAAAAGTATTTCATCTTTCCTAATAATTAATCCTCTTGACATCATCCTAAACACCATTAAATTATTGATTTAACCTTCTCTAAAAAATATTTAGCAACAGAGATAGCAGATTCAGATTCAACTTCATAACCTTCTTTACTTTTTATTAAGCCATACATTAATTCATGCCTTTCCAAACGCATAGAATTTAATTCATTCAAATAACCTTTCTCAAACTTATCAAAATATTTTTCTTTAACATAAACATACACAACATAATGACTCCTTTCCTTAAAACCATCCTTGAAAAGTAATGCCCTGCAAGAATGAAACATTGAAGAATAAACACTTATTATTGATCCTTCATAAATCTCATTATCATGTTCCTTTTCTGCAATTTCAAGCTTATGTTTAGCCATATCCAATGAAGACCTGGCTTTATCTAAACTAGGCTTATCTTTTTTTAATAATCCTTCTAACAAACAATCATTAATATTCATAAAACCACAACAGGTCTATCTCCATATAAAACAATAGAATCATATATAACGTTCTCATAAAAAACTTTATTCTGTTTTGCATTCCTTTTCCATTCCTTCATAGTATATATTGAAATATTAATATCCTGACTTTTAATGAAATTTAAATTAAACTTTTTGTTTTTATCAACAATAACCAACAAATCAATATCACTTTTAATATCATTAAGCCCCTTGGCCATACTGCCATATAACAAAATTGAATATATATGATCAGTTTGTTTTATTAAATTCTTAACCAAATTCAATCCATGAACTTTATCCAGATTAAACAATACTTTCCATTGTCTTGTTAAAGGATTACTTAAATCTATTTGGTATTGATAAGTTTTACCTATAACTTCCAAAGTCACCATACCTTTCTCTTTCATATAATCTAAAGCAGATTTAGAGGTACTAGAACTTATATTTAGTATTTTAGAAAGCCCTCTGACAGAATATCTTGTATTGGGATTAGAGGTCACTTTATCTATAACTTTTATTAAAATATATTTATTTAACCGATTATCTCCACGCAACATGTTTTATATATAGAACATATGTTCTTTTAAATGTATCTTTAATTGCTTACGTTCGTTATATAGAACGTTTGTTCTTCACACAGAACATATAAAATTATTAATCATACCTCAGCAACGCGCAACTTGCCTTATTCAACGGATGATTTTTATATTTTAAAGAATTATGTTCAACTTCAATCGTAGAACTTGCCAATATTTTACCTTTAAACAATTTAACCAATTCCTTGGTTACAGGACGCCAACCATTATCAATGGGCCTTGCATGGTACGGATAACTGTTGGGCACTGAAACTAAAAGGTAACCTTTTTTTGCAACCAACTGTTCCAGATTGACTGCAACGTCGCCCAACCTAAGTATAGGCACATGCTCAAGCAAATGCGTTGCAAGCACAACATCAAACTTACCAATGTCATTTGTTGGGTTAGTGATATCATGAACATAATCCGGCTTTTTCTTTGGATCCAGATCCATAGTATTAATTTTAATCTTCTTAGACGAAAAATAATCGTAAATAAAATTGTTCCATGGTTGTAACTGGGTACGATACTGTTCGTCCTCAGAACCAACATCAATGCACGTTTTAACTGTCTTAGGCAGAAACTTATTAAACTGTTTAACTGCCCATTCAATTTCCTCTGGCCACATATATTAATAATAAAAGAAAACATATTAAAATCAATTGGATTTATTTTGACTATGAATTGTACATGTAAATTGTTCAAAGATTATACCTGCGAAGTATACATATAAATTGTATCACAGATCATTAATCATCTTTAATAGTTCAACTGCCCTTTTGGGATTGCCCCGGCCTATGGGGAAATAACAGGGTATAACCTTGGTATTAATATTATTATCAAGATTATAAAATCTTAATTTTTGTTTTTCCATTACCTCAGAATAATAATCATTTAACTTAATCTTCAGGCCAGTTAGATTTTGAAAAGGTATAAGTCCAAAGGTTACAACATATTTAGGCTGAACGATCTGGATTTCTTTTTGTAATACTGGTAAAAACAGCTTAATCTTGTGAGAATTGGGCAACGTTGCATCTTTACCAGTCCATTTTACAATATTAGTAAAATAATATGACTTAACTTTCAAAAAGTCAAGCACTGAACCCGTGAACTCCAATGACCAATCATTTGAACTGTTTATCTGTTCAATTAGTTCATTATTTAACATTCCTGCCTTGTGGAAAATCCTCCAAACCGGTTTAGTACCAATAAACGGAAACCTTGGCCCTTGCCAGTTAGGACTTGAACTAATGTTAACGTGGGTTGGATTAATAAAAACAAACATGAATTTCGGGTTTTGAATTTTCCCATTGCCGACAATGGGCTTAAGACCATTATCTGGGAAATTAGTTTTGTTAATATAATCAACTTCTTCCCATAATTCGTTTAAAGAACAAAGAGACATGACATGAATTAACTCAGCAACCTTTAAAAATATTAATAGACATTTATAAGGAATATTGCGGTCGTAGTCTAATCTGGTTAGGACGCAGGCCTTCCATCAATCTCTTTTGGAAAAAGGTCTTGAGACCCCAAAAGGCATTAAGAAGGTTTGAAGAAAGCCTATGATCCGGGTTCAAAAGTTCAAGAGAAACCTTCGGGTTCGGAGTGAGTTTATTCACACTCTGTAAGACACGACTATCCTTTCAGGTGTGTTGTGCCGGTCCGTCAGGACTGACTGCCTTCGGGCGGTTCGCTTTGCTTTGCAAGGCCCGTGGAACCTCCTGGTTCTGCCGTTCTTCGGAACGTTGAACTGTTAATCCCGGTGGCCGCAATTTATATTTATTTAATTGAGGTGCCACAAACCTTTGGTTTGAATGGCGGCCGCAATTTATATTTATTTCAATTCTTCATAAATCTTCATATCTTCCTTAGCTTTATTTATCTCACCAATTTTTTTATAACATTTACTACGATATAGATATGATTTTTTTGAATCCTTATTAATTTCAATCGCTTTAGTATAATTCTTAATTGACAATTTATATTTTTTCATATTAAAATATGCATACCCCATGTCCCTATAACAAGTATCATCCAAAGGATTATATAACAAAACTTTTTTAAATTCTTTAATTGCCTTTTCATATTCTGAATTACACCCATAACAAACCCCTTTAATAATATACGCATTTGATGCCTTAGAATTAATCTTAATAGCACGATTCATGTCAACCATGGCCTCAGAATACATCTTCTTTAGATAATAAATAGTACCCCTTTGCACATAAGCCATACTGATTATTTCATCATCACTCAATATGTTATAAAAATGATACTTTTCATTTAATTCTGATAATGGATGATATGTAGTGGTAGTCGTTTCAAAATAATAATTATCAGTTTTCAAAAAAGCATGCGCATTACTTTCTACAATACTAATTGGAATGCCCAATTCCTTTGCAACATCATAAAATAATAATGCAGAAGTATCACAATCAAACTCCCATTTCTCAAGCGACTCATAAAAAGCCATTGAAGCATCTTTATTAAATTTAATAGCCATGGTTTTGCTTCTCATCATACCCAAAACCTGATTAAAAAAGCTTTCTTCTAATTGTTTTCCTTCACCGGTCAAATTTTTCTTTATTACGTGTGCCATATCTGCAACCAGTTCAGTATATTTTCTAAGGTAATCAGGCAAATTAGTAGGATTTTTTACCCAGGGTCCACCAAACTCAATCATAATTCTCTTTGCACCCTGCGTTTCCATTCTTAAACTAGATTGCTTGGTCGGGATTCTATTAAGAAAATCTTTAACTCCCTCAGTTAGATAACTATCTTCTGTTGAAGAAACAATCTCTCTCATTTTAACTCCCATAGATGCCATGTATAAATCTTTCAAATAAACATTTAAATAAGTTTCTTAAATAATCATTTACTCTTCTTTTGTTAGTTATTCACAGGCTCACGCAACTTATTATTTTGCTGTTCAATCATACGTATTGCATGATTGACATCTAACTCCTGTTTAAACATATCCAGAGTTTCGTTCAATATTTCATTCTTTTCCGGATTTGTGCTGTAAGAATACACCTTTGCAAACTCACTAAATATTTTATTTAAATGACAGTGGGCATCTGCAAACTTCTTATTACCTTCAGCTTTATCAATTTCAATGTCATTAAACTTAAACATTATATTATAAAAGCTCAATTCATTGTTTGTTGACTGATCACTAACAGTTTTAACATCTTTATCCTTAACATTTAACGAGATAAGTTCTTGGACATCATCATTGATTACGGCTTTATTCTCACTGCTTATTGCCTGTTTCAGTGGCTCAACATAACTATTGTCAGGATCATACTCAAACCTCGATATTAACTTTAAAAATTCAATTTTATAATCATTTTTCAAAATATTAATAAATTTCTTTTGGGCAGAGCTCAACTTTTTACCTTCCTTTTTAAGATGATATTGATCACATATTGCAGTAAAATTGTCAAAATAAAATTCTATCGTAATTTGACCAAAGAAGTTTGCTTTTCCTTTAGGTTTGGCAGTCGTCTCCCTTTTAACATAGTCATAGGCCTTATTGACAGCTTTAATAAAATCCCCATCAATAACCCCATAAGGAGAACCTTGAATTATAAAATAAACAGATGTTAATGTATTTGCATAAAACGGATAATTCTGTTCAATATATTTAATTGTACTATTTAATGCATACTTATTGTTAAGATTAAATGTTTCCAATACTTTTAATTCGTTTGGTCCATAAAGACCATATTTCTCGTTTGCTATGTAACCTATGCCTGACCCGGGATTTTTTCTTATAAAATTATAGGCTTCATCACCCTTAACAAAAACTGCAAGGCAAACCAAAGACTGTTCAATGTCATTCAAGTTATCAAAACCCGGCAGATTTCTTATTTTTTTATTAACAACCAGATTGCCCAACTCGGACTGCAAATATAATTCCAAAAGCCTGCCATTCTCTTTAGTTGAAAAGTCAAGTTTGCGTGGATTATATGAGGTCAATCTTATAAAATGTGTAACATCAATCACACCAGGATTTTTCGCCAACCAGTACTGCATATAAAAAATAGTTTTATCATAATTTTTCAGTTCTTTATTATAATCCAGATTATGCATATGAATATAATCATTTAAAGATATATAAAAACATTGATAAA
>CAYOKY010000023.1:0-10822 GCA_964404695.1 Microcaldota archaeon
CGAACTTGCCACTTGTTAAGAACGAATTAAATAACGGCATTTTATTGTCACAGGTTAAAGTTAAGTCGTTATTGGATGGTTCGGTGTTTACATTATACGTTTCATCAGACCGTAAGGAAAATGATAGTTTGGTTATACAATATCTTGTTTCCAGGAATAATGGTCAGCTTGTGGCTGTTGAAGAGGTTAATATTCCTCCAGAACAGTTAATTTATACTAATCAAACAGTTCAAATTAAAGATACTAATTCTTTTTCATTGGAAGTTTATATGTCTGATGAGGACCAAAACCTGGTCAATTTAATGAAAGAGTTTAATGTTACTGTAAACTATTTGCCGTTGGCTGGGAAGTATCGGTTTAAACATACGTTTGACACTGTGCCCAACAACTTTACCCATGTTTTGGAATATATTGGTCAGAACAGTGGGGAGTATGCCATAACCCAAACGATTAATTTTGAGTTGCCGTCAGAGTTTGGAAAACTGCCGGTCAGTATGAATACCAAGGAATTATATTTAACCGATGAAGAAGTTAACTTTACTGGGACAGTTAATGTGTATGAAGGCATAGTATTGGGCATTGACAATGTGTTCATGAATAAGTTTAATTAATTTTCTTTTTAATTTATATTTTTTTTATGTTTTCTACAGGTCTAATTTTTGTTTATTTTTTTAATTTATAGAATTTAATATCTGGCATTTGCCCTGTTTATCTACGGTTTATCTATTAAATTTGCAACGTAAAACTAATAAGAATATTTATAAATTTGTTCTTGTTAGTTTAAACTATGGGTAATGTAAGAACTAAAGTAGATGATATTTGTATACTTCTTGAGCAGAATGCTAACGGGTTAAAAATTTCTGAAATTGCAGAATATGTTAAAATCAAGCCTTCAATTGTGGAAAGTTTGGTTAATGTTTTGCAGTCGGTTGGGGTCGTGTTAATAGATTATTCTCCTATAACTGGTAATCGTGTTATACTTAAACAGCGTAGGTGGGGGACCAATTCTATCAAACCCGTGGGAAAAGTAATAGATGAATATATTTTGAATGTTAAAGGGATAACTGCAGATGTTGAGATAATTAAACCCAAGGGCAGTTTAGTTTACCAGTATATCTTAACGGAAACCAACATTGCACCGTATACTTTGGCTTATTTAGAAGGTGTTCGCGATGCCATTGCCCGTTCAGTCATTATCTCTCCGGAAGAGCTGGTGGACAATCGTAAAATTAATATTGTATATGAAAAATTTAAACGTTCAGCTGAACCTTATTTTGATTTCCATGACATATTCAGAAGTACTCAGAAACAGATTTTATTAGGTTCATTATTAATCCAAATGTATGGTCTAGGGAAACTTGAATTTTTCCTGGCAGATAATGATTTGGAGGAGATTGGTATTAACGGGTCCTCCTATCCAGTGTCAGTTTACCATAAGAAGTTTGGGTGGTGTAAAACAAATATTATTATTCCTACTGAAGACGAAATTTTTGAATATTCCGCACAGATTGCAAGACGATCGGGCAGGGATATAACTTTATTATCTCCTATTATGGATGCGCATCTTGAAACCGGAGACAGGGTTGCGGCAACGATGTTTCCGATTACTAGTTCCGGAAACACAATCACTATCAGGAAATTTGCAAGAAAACCGTGGACGATTGTAGATTTTATTGATCCTGCAATTAACACGTTGGATTTGAACATGGCGGCATTTTTATGGATGGCCGTGCAATATGAACTTAATATTTTAGTTTCCGGTGGCACAGCCAGTGGCAAGACAAGTTTGTTAAATACTTTAGTTTCTTTAATCCCTGCAAACCAAAGGATTGTTAGTATTGAAGATACGCGTGAAATTAATCTTCCTGAGTTTGCAAAATGGAACTGGATACCCATGGCTACTAGGTCAGAAAATATTGAAGGCAAAGGTAAAGTTGATATGCTTGATTTAATCCAGGCATCTTTTAGGTTGAGGCCTGAGAGAATGATTGTTGGGGAAGTGAGAAAACCTAATGAGGCGCAGGCAATGTTTGAGGCAATGCACACTGGTCATGCAGTATACACTACTATGCATTCTGAAAATGCTAACCAGATCCTAAGAAGATTAAGTAATGATCCTTTCAAGATTTCACCGGTTGAACTGGATTCTTTACATTTAATAGTTGTTCAGTATCGTGACCGTAAAACGGGCAAAAGAAGGTGTTATGAAATTTCCGAGGTATTGTCCAGCAAAGGAAATCAAATGCCTACATTGAATAAAGTTTACCTGTGGCATCCAAGGACTGACAAGTTTGAAAAGTTATCAGAAAGCATCAGAGTTTTTGAGGAATTGAACCTTTTTACGGGCATGTCTCCTAAACAGTTGGCATCAGAATTAAATGATAAGAAGAAAGTATTAGATTGGATGCTTAAAAAAGGAGTACGGGACGTTGATTCGGTTGGCAAGATAGTAAATGCATATTATACTAATCCTGGAAAAACATTGAAATTAATAAATTCAAAAGCTTCTCCTGATGAGGTATACGGCATTTTAAAGGAGTAATTATTTACGAGTATAAAGATAAGTGGAGTATAAAGATAATTTTAGGTGTGATGGGATGTTTGATTTAATGATCGTATGGTTTAACTGGTCGCCAAGGATTTGTAAGATATTAATATATATCTTTGAACCTTTATTTTCCGGGGTAATCGGTGATCTTAAACTTCTTAAGGTCAAGCCGGAAACGTATTTCCTAAATCTTTTGATTAATTCTTTAATCTATTCTATTTTGTTGTTTGGATTAATATTTGGCGTTTATAGTTTTATTGGCTTAGCCATTGAACCAATTTTCATTGTTTTTGTGTTTCTGGTGATTTTTATATTTTTTCTTTTTTATCCCAAAGTTTTAATTTCACAGTTTAAAGAGAGAATTGATCGTGAATTGTTTTATGCGTTGCGCGATCTTACTGTGCAAGTGTCTGCAGGGGTATCACTTTACACTGCAATTAAAAACATTGCAAAAAGTGATTATGGATTGGTTTCAGATGAATTTAAGCTGGTGATAGCAGACATAGAAGCTGGCATATCCTTGGACTCTGCCTTGAAAAAGATGATGGGGAGGACGTATTCTGACCACTTAAAACGGGTATTGTGGCAGGCCATTGTTGTTATTAAATCCGGGTCGCCGGTTGTGAACGTTTTGGAAGATATCCTGGTTTCATTGAAAGATTCTCAGGATCGTAAAGTGTCACAATACCTTTACGAAATTAATTTGTGGGTTATTATATTTTTGATAGTATCAATAACAATTCCTGCAATTATTTATGTATTGTCTTCAGTTTTTTCAAGCATGATTGCAATCAATCCGTTCGCTTCGGTATTGTTTATAATTATGTTATCATCAATATTTCAATTGTTAATTATCTGGTATGTTAAAATTAGGAGGCCTAATGTTATTGAATAATTGATTAATGTTGGCAGACTAATGTGATATGTGATATTATGAATTTGAAAAAAGTTTTGGGAACATTGGACATGAAACCTTCAACATGGCTAGTCCGCACTCTTTTAATTTCAATATTCATTTCATTGTTTGTTTCCTTCTTTAGTATTGTTATTTCTGAGGATTGGGGATTGTCAATTTTTATATTTTTGTTGTCTAATCTGTTAATAATTATTTTAATGTTGTTAAATGTTTATTATGCATCAATGCAGAAACTTGAAGACATAGATGAATATCTTCCTGATTATCTGGACAATGTTGCAGGTTATATTACTGCAGGATTTCCACCTGTCCTGGCGTTGAAAACCGGGTTGCGGGAAGAGTTCGGGATTTTAACAAAGGTTTTGAATTCTGCGGTTATCAAGGCATTAGGGTCAACACCTGCAGAAGAAGAAATATTAAAGGCCACCAGCGAACTTGGTTCTGAAAAACTTCAAAGGATATTGACTATCTTTATGACGTCATACATATCCGGTGGCAAGGCAGGCACCATGCTGGAAAGGTTTGCAAGGGATTTGAGACAAACCAATTCATTGAAACAAAAGCTGATAACCGGTGTTAATGTTTATGTTATGTTCATTTCAATTTCCCTGGTTTTAATACTGCCTTTGATTATGGCCGTTTCCATGTCATTTCTAAGTTTGACTTCCGGGTTTACAGATACCCAAATAGATTTGAATAGTATTGTGTTTATGTCAGTGTTAATGCTTACGTTAACTTCAATGTTTACAGGGATGTTTGTAGGGATTGTAAAGTATGGCCATGAACTTATGGGTTTCAAGCATTCAATAATTTTAGCGTTGGCGTCCAATATGATGTTAATGGCATACCACTTTTTCATCATACCTTTATTTTTCGGTTAAATTGTCTTTTACGTTTGAAAGTTGGGGTTTCGTTTGAATTAACGTTAAACAATGTTTTATAAGTTTTACTTTACATAGATTTATTCTAATTTAGTGTTATGATTTGCTGTAAGTTAAATCATATGAGTGTTGATTGTTGAATGATTAAATTGCAAGTTTCAATGTGGTTACATGACTATATTAAGATCTTTACTGCGCCGTCGGTTAAGGCAAGAGTCCAACTTTACACCTGAACAGGTTATGAGGTTTAAATTTAATCCTGAACATAATAATCCTAATAGCACAGATCCTAACCAGAATAAATGTGTAATTTTCTGCCATGGTTTTAACTCTAATATGCGCGGTCCACAAAACCTTTTCTTTGACCTTGGAGACAGGCTTTTGGAGGAAGGTATATCTTCAATAACTGTTAACAATTTAGGATTATCAAATGAAATTAGGCCTTTAAGTTATATTTCTTATAGGCAGATAGTTAATAATATTTCATTCATATTGCGTTTAATGGATGAGTATTTTGGCCACATTGGGATTGTGTCAGAAAGTATGGCGTGTGCCCTTACGATTATTTCTTTAAATTCTTTGAAATTAAAAGCTTCAGTTTCACCTTTGGTTTTTCTTAATCCTGCCTTGGACTTAAGCCAGACACTTGCAGGTAGAATCTTAAATAGTGACACTGTGGCACGTTCAATAAAACGTAACGGTGGACTTAATTTGAATGGATTGATGTTCAAAAAGGCAACAGTCAGAACGCTTTCAAAAACTGACGTTTCAAAAAGTCTACCTATGGTAAAATCTCCTGTGTTATTGATTCATGGGTTAAATGATAAGAATGTACCTTATGAACAATCCGTGAACGCTTCAAATTTAATGCCAACTTCAGAATTTATAAGTTTGAAGGATTCGCATTCTTTTCCAAACACAATCCATACAGTTTTTGATGAATGCAATGGTTTTCTTCTTGATCCTGATAATTGGAACGGCAAGGAAAAACTACAGGAAAAGCAGTAGAAAGAGTTGCAGGAAAAGCAGTATACAAGGCTGTGAATTTAATTTTGGGTTTGTTCATTTTCTAAAATATTATTTTTAGCGATTTTATGTAATGAATCAAGCAATATCTTTCTGTAGAGCAAATCTCCAATGCCTCCAATTACTATAAAACTTGTTAATAATGTTCCTGCAACTAACATGCCTTGTTTCCATCCACTGCGCCAGGTTTCCATAAAACCAATTGCAGTAATCACTGATCCGAAGATGGGATTTAATTTTGAAATTGTATTCTTTGTTTCTTTATATATCTCATATAAAACTTTGCCCACTACATTTTGTTGTTGTTTGAATTCTTGGATTATATTTTTATTAGTATTTTTTAATTCACGCCACAGGTATAGTGTAAAGGCACCCTGTGTTATCATCGCAACTTCAGAATATTGTATCTCTGTACTAAAGAAAGGTACTCCTATATTAAAAACAGCAGCAAGGATTTTTGTAGTTATAAAAATTGGGGCTGACATAAGGGATATTGTTAGAATAAATGCCTCAAAACGCATCTCCTTACTTTTTTGTAAAGGTTCTGTGGCTTCGGAAACAATATCTTTTTTAATATTATATATTTTAACGTTTTTATATTTAAAAAATGGATTTAAACATTTTGTTTTAGGGAGTCTTTTTGTATTTCCATTTTTTTCTGTGTTTTCATATCCTTGTATGTCTTTTTCTTTGAATCTTAAAAATTTCATATTGACACCAATTACGGGGTTTAAGTTATGAATGATGGTCAGTAATGTTTAAATATATTTGTTTGGGCTTGTTATATCTTCATTTAAAGATTTGTTAAAAGAAGTCAGAAATATCCTTTTGTTTATTGTTTTCCTGTTGAATATTTTCAATTTTGTTTATTGAGCTTTCAATTCTGTCTTCTGAAAAGTCATGTTCTTCAACTAACAATTCCATAGTCTTGTTTTTATTAATAATTTTCCATTTTAATTTGAAATCATCAGTTGTCGGTGGATTAAGGAAGAACTGTTGGACATTTTCAATATCCTCAGGAAATTGATATTTCTTTGCTTCCCATGCCTTTTCTTTAACCTGCTCAATGTTTTTGCATTCCTTTACGATCTTTAACCCTTTCTTTGGCCCAATGCCTTTAACTCCTTCATTAAAGTCTGTGCCTATAAGTATCCCTAACCATATTAATTGCTCTCTTGTAATGTTTAATGTTTCCAAAACCTGATTTAATTCAATCACCTCTGGTTTAATGTCTATTGTTCCTCCTCTGATGTGATGTCTTTTGCCGGTTATGGATAAGTTTCTTATTAATTTTGGTGCCCCAAAAAGCAGGGAATCATAGTCCTGTGAAACGGATGCATAAGCATATCCTTCTTTTGCCATGTATGCTGCCTGCGCTTCACCTTCGCTTGGTGCTTGAACAATTGGTATGCCCATGGCAGTTAACAATTCTTTGGCTTCTTCAATCATGCTGGTCGTTAACCTAATCTTTTGTTTGGCAAGTTTTTGCATTTGTTCAATTTCCCCAAGGTCAGTGGCTTCAATAAATTTTTTTTCAGCCTCACTCTTACGTTGTTGACGTTTTTCCAAGGTCATCCTCTTAAAATCAGGGGGTTTGCCGTCAAAAACATAGATTGGTTTAATGCCTGCTTCAAGAAATTTATTGTTTCTGTAAAATAGACCGGACAAATGACTTGTAATCCTGTTTTTTGAATCTGTTAAAGGAGTTCCGTCATATTGTCTTACAGATGCAAGGAATTGGTATAAGATATTGAACCCGTCAAAGACCACAGGTTTTTTCGAAAGATCTTCCATTCTAATGGTTTTCTTTTCTACAATATCTTTTATGTTAACGCCCATTTATGCACCCCTGTTTAATTGTTTTTGAAACATTTTTTGATAGATTATGTTTTGAAATAGTAATAACTATGTCCTAAATATTTATATTATTTAATTTCAATTATGTCTCCTAATGTCACTCCTTTGTCTTCCTTATCTGTTTGGTGTTCGTTGCCGATTACTACGTTTTCTATAAGTTCAATGTTAAGTTCTTTTTCAAGTTTGACTGCCAGTTCCAAGTCAGGATAAATTTTGCCTTGTGCAATATGATTAAGTTGTGAATATTTGATGTTAAGTTTTTCTGACAATACATTGACTTCTATGCCCATGTTTTTTAACCCTTTTTGAATTCGTTCTGCATAATCATAAACTACTTCCTTTTCAATCTTAAGCCGTGATTTTTCAGTTTTAAATTGTCCTGTTTGTTTCCATGCACGTTTATCTAAACTGCTAATGATTTCACCGCCTCGTGCGCATACGTGGCATAAGTTAAGTTTTGCACCTTCAATTTTAACTAAATATCTTGCTTCACGTTCTCCACATATATCACATTCCATTCAATCACCATTTCACGCATAATTTTAACATCATTATTTTTAATATTATTTTATGTCAATTTTGACATATTTGAATCGGTTGCCTTTACCTTGTATTTTTATTCGTTTAATCATTTCCTTGTCTATTAACTTATTTAATATGTTCCGTATTGTTCTATCCGTAACGTTAAAATGTTGATTTATTTCTGTACTGGTATTTCCATTTTCATCTAATGTTTCGTAAACATCTTTTTCCAGTCCGTCAAGGTCATCAGTAGTATGTTTGCTAATCAGCAAACTGCTTTTAATTTCTTGAACAGTGTCAATACTAATCTTATCCTTTCCTTCAAACTGCGTTTTTCTTGCAGCTGAAAATAATGTTTTGATTGATATCCTTGCATCACCATCTGCATTATATCCTATGGCTGCGCATAATCCTATAATTTCATCATTATATGTTCCATTGACCAACGCTTCTTTTGCTCTTTGCAATAATATTTGTTTAAGTTCACTGATAGTATATGGTTCAAATTTCATTGTTTTTGGGGTATATGCACTGAGTATACGCTTATCCATTTCAAAAGTGGTAAGGTTGCTCAGGCCTATAATCAATATATGTTTCAGTGTTCTTGATAAATCATAAATGATTTCCTTGTCCTCGCTTTTATCAATCTCGTCCAGTACAATTACTGTTCCCCAATATTCTCTTAATGAATTTTTAATGTCATCAATCAATTCGTCGGCCGAAAGACCGCGCCTTGGGGCAAAGCCATAGAGTTGATTAAGAATCGTGTATAACATTGCACTTCTTGTTCTGTGGTTCCAGCAATTAATATAAACAGATTTAATTTTTGATGATTCAGTTTCTAGATTGTTTAATACTGTTTTAACGCATAATGTTTTGCCAATGCCTGGCGGTCCGTAAATGAATAAGTTTTCCCCGTTGATTTTTTGAAACATAGGTCTAATGCATGCACTGATTTCAGTTATTTCCTTTTCTCTGCCAATGACCTGTTTAGGTACATATTCCTCATCAAACGTTATACTGTTTTTAATGATTTGATTTTCGGTAATCATTTCTTTTCTCCTCTTGCGAGTTTGACGTGAGATTCTGCAAGTTCAAATTGGTTTGCTAGAGTCCCTATTAAATTTATTTCCTGGGCAGCGACTGCAGTGAGTGCGATTTCTGCAACCTTCTTTGCGTTGGTTTCCCCGTCATCTTTGCCTGTGCAACCTATCATGTCAAGACATTCTTTTGCAGTACCAAAATACATGCCTCCTCCGATTGAACCGACTTCAATGTTAGGCATTGTAATGTTGTACCTAAGGTTATCACCGTCCATTTCAAGGACATTAAAACATGAGCTTGATGTTGCAATGTGTGCAAGGTCTTGACCAGTTGCTGCGAAAAAAGCTGCTATCGCGTTGGCTGCATTGGCATTGAAACCTGTGAATGTTCCGCTTAATGCTGACCCGTGCCAGTTCTTTGTATTATTGACTTTAATCATTGTTTCAGGGGTTGTTCCCCATACCTTTTCAATCACCTGGCGTGAGATAATAATTTCACCTTCAACGGCTTTGCCTTTTCCGAGAAGAATATTGATATGTGCAGCTTTTTTATCTGAACACATGTTGCCGGATAATGCTATGATCTTAATGTTAGGTTTTAACTCCAGAAGTTTCTTGATCATTAATGCTGAGTATTTAGTAACAGAGTTCATGCCCATTGCATTACCAGTGTTGAATACGTTTCTTAACCATACTTTGCGCCCCATTTGAAATGGTTGGATATCAATGACTTTGGTGAACTTTGATTTTTCTTCAACACTGTTTTTGAGTTCATTGTAAAGTTTTCCCTGTTCGTCAATTTCCTTAACTAGTTCATGGGCAGATTCTATACTGTCAAGTTCTAACAACGGTGCTCTGGTCATACAGTTTTTTGTGATTATTGTTTTGATTCCGCCCGCCTGGTTTATTGCGGAAACGCCCCTGTTATTTCCAGCTATCAGCGCTGCTTCATTTGTTGCCAAAGGCATTATAATTTCATCTTTAACGAATTCTCCGTTAATTTTTACCGGTCCAGAATATCCCAGGGGGATGACTGCACTGCCTATTTTGTTTTCAATGCCCGTCAATTCTTTACCGTCCATTTCCGTTGAAATGTAACTATTTTTAATCGTGCTCAATTTTGCATTTGTTGCTTCTTCAACGTATTTTAATCGTATTTCTGAAGCATGTTTGCATGCAAGTTTCCAGTCTTTAGTTTCTTTAAATAATAATTGTTCTAATTGATAAGGTTTAATTTCCTTGTTCTTTAATTTTTCTAAAAGTTTCAAATGATCCATTACAAACACCTCAACGTTTTTTATTAATCGTATTTTCTGTTAAGTTTTACGTTTTGTTTATGTTTTACATTCGGTTTATTTTTTGTCCTTTTAATTTTTATTTATTTTTTGTTGTTTTAATTTTTGATTTATGTTCTGTTATTTTTCGTTTGCAGTTCATTTATTATTTTATGTTATGGGTTATAGTATTAGTTTACATCATTAGATTGCATCAAAAATGACATCATTGAAATTGACATATCGTTTTGTTTGTTTCTTGATCAGTTATAGCATGTTTAGTATACATCTTGTGATAGTTATTGCATATATTTTCTTGTATATTTATGTATATTTTAGTATACCTTTAGATTTTATTAATCTATGTTTTTTACGTGTTTTGATAGTTTTTAAAAGGTTTAGGATAGCTTTTCTTAGCTCACTATACGCAACAATTGCTGCTACGTGCCTGTTGATCCTGCTTGGCGCACTAACTTGATTAATTTTCAAACCGTGTTGTTTGATTTTTATATTATATGAATCCAATTCCTTTTCGTATTGTAACTGAAATTTGTTTAGTTTGCCATGTTTTGCATTTTCAATTTTTTTGAGGTCTTTGTCAATCTTTCTCATTATTTTTTGCATTATCCTGATTTTTGGGTCAGTTGCAAGATATGATAGCATACTATTATTTAGTATTGGCCTTTTTTAACTTTTGTCCTAGCACTTTTTCTGCCCTGTGCAGTACTGCGAGCAGGGAATTGGTCTCATTAGGG
>CAYOKY010000024.1:0-10663 GCA_964404695.1 Microcaldota archaeon
AAACTTTGTATTGGAAAGAATAATGCAATTAATAAAACTGCCAGAATAATATGTTTGATTATGTTTTCTTTTATAATATTTTTCATATTGTAAAATATTCGACCTAAATATATAAACTTATTGGTGAATTGTTACTAAATTAAAAATCGTTTTTTCTTTTAGTTATGTTTATTGGTTTTAATTTTCACTATTTAGCAAGTGTTATGTTTATTAATATTACTAACTTAATTTTTATTATAGGTGATTGAATGATTCATATTAAAGTTTTTAGGGAAACTCCGGATATAATAATTGAAAATCTTAAGAAGAAACATGACATTGAAAAGATTAAATGGGTTGAAAATGTCATTGAATGGGACAAACAATTAAGAGTTGAAATGAAAGAACTTGACAAACTGCGCGCACGGCGCAATGAAGTTTCAAAAAAGATTAATGAAAATGTTAAGAAGGGTGCAGATGTGTCATTTTTGATTGATGAAGTCAAGGTTTTGCCTGAAGAGATTAAGCAGTCAGAACAAAGAGTTGACCAAATTAAACAAAACATTTTGAAATACCAGATGCGGATACCAAACATTTTACATGAAACTGTACCTTTTGGAAACACTGATGAAGACAATGCAATTATCAAGACATGGGGCGAAGTAAACCGCAATAGAGTTGAGTCGCATAGTGACTGGATAATTGAAAAGGATTATGTTGACATTGAACGTGCTGCCAAGATAGCGGGCGCACGAACTTATATAATGAAAGGCAAACTGTTTGAGCTTGCCCAGGCTCTTATGAAATATAGTGTGGACATTGTTAAACAACACGGTTTTACGCCCATGTCAGTTCCTTATTTTGTCAGGCAAAGTGTTGAGCAGGCCGCAACTGACCTTGAAGATTTTAAAGAAGTAATCTATAAAATTGAAGGTGAAGATTTATACTTAGTTCCAACATCTGAACCTCCTTTGCTAGGTATGTATATGGATGAAAAGCTTGATGTTTCTGAACCGTTAAAATATGCGGGTTACAGTACATGTTTCCGAAAGGAAGCCGGCTCGCATGGCAAGGATACCAAAGGCATTTTCCGTGTCCATCAGTTTAACAAGGTTGAAATGTTCATTTTCTGCAAACCAGAAGACAGTTGGGCATTGCATGAAAAGATGTTGGAAATTGAAGAACAGATCGTTCAAGGTTTAAACATCCCTTACCGGATCGTAAACGTTTGTACTGGTGACATTGGCATTGTAGCTGCTAAGAAATATGACATTGAGGTTTGGATGCCGTCAGGCCAGACATATCGTGAATTGATGTCCTGTTCAAACTGTACTGATTACCAGTCAGTGCGCGCAAACATTAAAGATCTTGAAGGCAATTATATTCATACATTGAACGCGACAGCGCTCCCTGACACAAGAACATTGGTTGCAATAATTGAAAATTACATTGAAAACGGTAAGGTTAAAGTGCCGGAAGTTCTTAAAAAATATGTTGATTTTGAAGAATTGTAATTTGATTTTAAGCAATTCTCAACATTTTTAATACTGTTTTACATACTATTTTAATAAAATTTGTGTATTATTTTAATAAAATAAGATACGTTTTTTTACATATTATTTTAATAACATTTGTGTATTCTTTTAATAAAATAAGTATGCTTTTTTGCGTATTATTTTAATAAAATAAGAATAATGTGTTTGTTTTACAATACATGTATCTCTAATTTTTAAAATTTATATCTCGGGTCATCCAATCCTTTAAAAAGGTATATGTGGTGGTTTGTTACATGTTCATCCACAACATATTGTGGTTGAAAGATGAGAGTGTGTGGTTATGAAATGTCCTTATTGCTTGTATGAAGATACTCGGGTTGTAGATTCCCGGCAGGAAGATGACATCGTTCGCAGGCGCAGGGAATGTGACAAGTGCGGTAAACGGTTTACTACTTTTGAGAGGCCTGAAATCATAGAATTATGGGTTTTGAAAAAGGATGACCGCAAGGAACGTTTTGACAGGGACAAGTTAAGAAGAGGCATTGCAAGGGCATGCGAAAAAAGGTCAATCTCCCCTGAAACTATTGAACAGATGTTGGATAAGATTGAAATCCGTCTGCGCAAGCGCAAGGACACTGTAGTTCGAAGCAGTGACATTGGTAATTTGGTGATGCATAATCTGAAAAAGATTGACCCGGTAGCTTACGTCCGGTTTGCATCTGTTTACAAGGAATTTAAAGACATTGAAGAGTTTGATGAGGCAATTAAAGAGGTGAGGTAATGGTTTCACAGGTTAAGAGAAGAGATGGTACATTTATTTTGTTTAATAAGAAGAAGATTATTGATGCACTTTGGAAAGCCTTGGATGCAGCAGGTGAAGGTGAACAGGACCAAGCCCTTAAACTTGCAAATAATATTGATGATATTTTAAATGTTAAATATGGTGATAAGACACCGTCAGTTGAAAATGTTCAGGATATTGTAGAAGAAGTATTAATGATTAATGGTTTTACACAGTCAGCCAAAGCATATATTCTTTATAGAAAACAACATCAGGATTTACGAAACCTAGCTTTGCTTATAGGGAACTCGGGGATCGTTGAAGCATACTTAAATCGTTCTGACTGGAAAGTTAAGGAGAACGCAAACATGTCTTATTCCTTGCAGGGTTTGAACAATCATATTGCCGGCAACATTGTTGCTAATTATTGGCTTAACAGGTTATATCCAAAGTTAATTTCCGAGGCACATCGTAATGGTGATCTGCATATTCATGACTTGTCAACGCTGGGTCCGTACTGTGTTGGTTGGGACTTGAAAGATTTATTATTGAGCGGGTTTACAGGTGCAGAGGATAAGATTCAAAGCAATCCTGCCAAACATTTACGGGTAGCACTTGGACAAATTGTAAATTTCTTTTATACATTGCAGGGTGAATCTGCCGGTGCCCAGGCATTCTCAAATTTTGATACGTATCTTGCCCCTTTCATTAGGGAGGACGGGTTAACATATAAGCAGGTTAAACAGGCGATGCAGGAGTTTATGTATAATATGAACGTTCCTACTAGGGTAGGTTTCCAGACCCCTTTTACAAACATTACAATGGACCTTGATGTCCCTAAGAATATGGCTAACGAGGCCGTAGTAATAGGGGGTAAAATGACTGACCATACTTATGGTGAATATCAAGATGAAATGTTTATGTTGAACCGCGCGTTTGCAGACGTTGTGATGGAAGGAGATGCACGCGGTAGAGTTTTCACGTTTCCTATTCCTACTTATAATATCACTAAAGATTTTAATTGGGACCGCGAAGAAATGAAACCGGTTTTTGAAATGACTGCCAAGTATGGTATTCCTTATTTCTCAAATTTCATTAATTCTGACATGAGTCCAGATGATGTCCGTAGTATGTGCTGTCGTTTGCGTCTTGACAACCGTGAACTGAAAAAGAGAGGCGGTGGCTTGTTCGGTGCAAATCCGTTGACTGGCAGTATTGGTGTTGTTACTATTAATTTGCCTAGGATAGGTTACATTGCAAAGACTGAAGACGAATATTTTGAAATGTTGGGTAATCTGATGGACATTGCAAAGAAAAGTTTGCTTTTGAAACGTAAACTTCTTGAAAGGTTTACTGACCAGGGGTTATATCCATATTCAAAGTTTTACTTGCGCAATATCAAAATGCAATTTAATAATTATTGGAAAAATCATTTTAGTACGATTGGTCTGATTGGTTTGAATGAATCATTGATAAATTTTATGGGCGAAGATCTGCTTAGTGAGGATGCAAGGAATTTTGGAATTAAGGTTTTGGATTTCATGAGAGATAAATTGTCAGAATATCAGGTTGAAACCGGGGAAATATTTAATCTTGAGGCAACGCCCGGTGAAGGTACGTCGCACAGATTGGCGCGGATTGACAAATCCAAATATCCGAATATTATTGTTGCAAATGAGGAAAAGTATAAGGAACTTAAAGTTGCACCTTACTATACTAATTCATCACAGCTTCATGTGTCATCACCAATTGACTTGTTTGATGCACTGGATTTGCAAGATAATTTGCAGACAAAGTATACGGGTGGCACGGTTTTCCATACTTACCTAGGGGAAAAGATCAATGACTGGAGAGTTGTCAGGAACCTTGTTAAGACCATAGCGGAAAATTATAAATTGCCGTACTTTACAATCACGCCGACATTTTCAATTTGCCCGATTCATGGTTATCTTCCTGGTGAACATGAATATTGTCCAAAATGTGATGCGGAAATGGGTGTTGAGAAGAAAAAGGAGATTGACAAGGGTCAAGAGATCTTAAATAATTGATGTAATATAATAATGATTAGGAAAAATGATTGGAAAAGATATTACAACATATATGATTGAGAAAAAAATGAATGATTGAAAAAATAATGTATGATTAAAATAAAAGAATTAAGGAGTGATTGGTATGGAAGAAAGGAAAAGAACTAAGTGTTTGATATACAGTAGGGTTGTAGGTTATATTAGACCTGTTCAGCAATGGAATGAAGGTAAACAAGCAGAATATTGTGAACGCAGGGTTTTTGATAAACCCAATTAAATTTTTTTCAGGTGATACTCATGGATTTTGCAATGATACAAAAGACGAGCTTAGTAGATTATCCCGGCGAGATTTGTTCAACAGTGTTTACTATAGGTTGTAATTTCAGGTGCCCTTTTTGTTATAATGCTTCATTGGTTTTACCAGAAAAAAGACCGGACAAAACTATATCTGGTGACGAAATCCTTGATATTTTAGAACAAAGGAAAGGAAAAATAAAAGCGTTGTGTATTACCGGCGGTGAACCTACTTTACATAGTGATCTTTATGACTTTATTAAGAATGTTAAGGAACACGGAATTTTAGTTAAACTTGATACCAATGGAACTAACCCTGATCTTGTTAGGAAACTGTTAGACGATAATTTGGTTGATTATTGGGCTATAGATGTTAAGATTGATAAGGATAATTATAGAAAAGCAACAGGTGTTGATGCACCCGTTGATAAGGTTGCAGAATCAATCAAAATGGTTGCAGGGTCTGGCATTGCACATGACTTCAGGACAACAGTTGTTCCGGGCATTCATAATGATGTTGCAATTGAAGGTATAGGTAAATGGTTGAATGAACTGGGTGAAAAGGAAAGGTATGTTATTCAAACTTTTTACAAACCGCAGAGTGCAGAATTTGTTGATCCTGAATTGAAGGTTAGATTGTTTACAAACAGTGAACTGGAATTTCTTACGAGTATTGCTCAAAAGTTTTTTGAGAATGTTGAAGTTAGGAATTATTTAACATGATCATCAGTTGATAGTATTTTTAAATATTGGATATTTTAAATATTGGATATTTTAAATATTGGATATTTTAAATATTGGATATTAACGAAAGCTTTATATATTTAAGTTTGGAACCTATACAACGGTGGTTATATGGTTAAGAAGAAATCAAATTCAAAAAAATCGTCTAAAAAGAAAACTGTAACGAAAAAAACTATGAAGAAACAAATTGTAACGAAAAAACCTAGTAGGAAAAAGGTAAAGAAAAAACCAGTAAAACAATCTGCTAAAAAACTGCCCGTAACTCCTATAGGCAAACCTGATTACATGAATGTTAAATCTCATAAATGCAAAGGGTCATGTGATTACCTGAGTTTGGTTATAAGTTTGATTTTGTCAGCTTTGGTTGGGATTATTATATTTTTTGCTTTGGGCACTATGGATGAAATGATGAAGATTGGAATTTCAGTAGTTTCGTTTATAGTCGTGTTAATAGCATCTTACTTGGTATTGAAAGAATAAGTTTTTCTTTTTTTATTTTAATTTTTATTACATTTAGTTATTTATAACTGGAGGAATGATATTATGAATATAATAATTCAAAAAACAACTATCGGTCATTTTTTGGAAGTGAACTTGGTACCTGGGGACGTTTTTTTTGCAGAGCCAGGCGCAATAATTTCTGCTGACGCAGAGATTGACATTAACAGCGAACTTGCCGGAGGCGTAATGACTAGTGCAATGCGAATGTTGGGTGGCGGTGAAAGTGCCTTTATCAATAAGATTAGTGCAAAGCAAGACGTTAAGATTCAGTTAGGTACAGTTTTGCCCAGTGAAATCAAGGAGATTGAATTGGACGGTGGTATGATCTTGGGCGACGGTGTTTACATTGCGCACACTGGTAATATTAAGATTAGTTCAAAGTTTGGTGGGTTATCTTCAATGGTTGCAGGGTCAGGTTTAATGTTTCTGCATGTTGAGGGCAAAGGCAATGTATATTTGGCCGGATGCGAAAGCATGTTTGTAAAAGAATTGGGTGAGGGCGAAACGTTTTACCTTGATAATACTTGTTTTGTTGGATGCAATGATGGCATGAACTTTCAAAAGTTTATGGCAGGCAAAGGTTTGACAAGCAAACTTATGGGTGGTGAAGGTATTATGATAAAATTCACAGGTCCTGGCAAAGTTTTCTATCAAACTGAAAGTCCATCTGGGTTGGCATATTTATTAAAACGTTTTATTAAAACCAGAAAATAATTAAAAATAGATTAAGTTCGCTGGCGGCAGGATTTGAACCTGCAAGTCCAGAGGACACTGGTTTGCTCTATTTCCTTTCTACAAGTGTTTTTCAAAGAAAAGGTTTTATTCGAGACCAGCGCGTTACCGTTCCGCCACACCAGCATATTTTGATGCATATTTGTTTTATCATTGTTTTTCTAATTTGTTGTGTTATAGTTTGTTTTGATAGTATTTTATTACTTGCGTAATAGTTATAAGTTTAATTCAGCTTAACAATTAGGTTATGAACAAATTAATAGTCCTTGATTGGGATGGTACAATTATTAAGAAAAATATATTGGATACTGCCAGTTCCCTTAGAGCTGAAACTATTAATGGTGACAAGAATAATATGGAATCTATGAAAAGGTATACAGGCATCTTTGATGACTATCCTATTAAGATTGAACTTAACCATTTATTGCACATGCATTATTTACATTTTATTAATATTAATGGAGATCAGGTGTTTTATCCTGATGTTTTACATTATTTGCATGAATGGTCTGACAAGGGATACAAGATTGTAATCGTTTCAAATCTATGGTCTAAAACTGTAGAACAGTCAATTGACATATTGGGATATTCAAAGTTATTTGGAAGTGTTTATGCTAACAGTGAAGATTTGATTTACGATAAAAAATCAATCCTGGAACAATTATTGACTGAACTTGATAGGCCCTTTATCTATATCGGTGATGACTTGGAAGATGTTTCTGCATGCAAGGATCTTGGAATAAAAAGTGCAGTAGTTTTATGGGGCAGGCAATGGGATAGTGAAGTGTATCCGGATTACCTTTTGGATGACTTTGAAAAAGTTAATAATCTTCTTGAGCTTTATGATGAGAAAGGATTGATTTAATGTGCGGAATATTTGGTTACTATAAGTCGTTTACTATTAATCATGCTTTGCTTAAACATCGGGGGCGTGATGATTTTAATCAGGTTGAGCTTAATGATTTTGTTGTTGGGCATTACCTACATGCAATGGTCGGTTCGGTTAAACAGCCAATTAAAAGGAAAGGTATGCTCACTGCGAACTGTGAAATTTATAACTGGAAATATATTAATGATAAGTACAATTTTCAAACGGATAATGACGCTGAAACCTTGCTTTGTCTGTTGGACTTACTTTTTGATAATAATACTAACATCCCTGACATTTTTCAAACGCTTCGTAATGAACTTGATGGTGTTTATGCATTTGCATATCATTATGATGATAAAGTTTATCTTTTCCGTGACGTTTTGGGAGTTAAACCATTATTTTATTCTGCACAAGGGTTTGCATCTGAAGGCAAGGTTTTAGAAAATGCTAAGGAACTTCACCCCCGTCATTTGATTGTTATGAACATTGTCAAAAAGTCATTTGATGATTATTATTTGGCATGGAATCCGTTGACTAATGAAACTGATGGAAATGAAACTAATGAAAATGATGTTGCAATAAATGAACTTTACGATTTGGTTTGTCATGCCTTGGAAAAAAGAACAAGGGGTTATGATAAGGTTGCAATACTTTTCTCAGGTGGCATGGATTCAACATTGATTGCATTGTGTTTGAAACGGATGGGCAAGGAAGTTATAGGTTATGTTGCCGGGTTTGAGAACAGTAAAGATGTAATTCGTGCAAAGCAAATGGCAGAAGTAATAGGTATAAATCTTGTTCCGGCAATTATCCATGACCTTGAACCTGTTCTTGAAAAGGTTATTTATGCAATTGAAAGTTTTGACCCGATGAAAGTTGGAGTTGGCGTGCCGATTTATCTGGCTTCCAAAAAGGCTCATGATGACGGGTTTAAGATGATTATAACCGGGGCAGGCGCAGACGATTTGTTTTGCGGTTATGAAAAGCAGTTGAAAGTTAAAGAATACGGTCATGATTTAAACCGTGAATCGTTGAGCAACCTGCGTACGTTGTTTGAACGTGATCTTTACAGGGATGATACTGTTACCATGATTAATAGTGTTGAGGCAAGAGTGCCAATGTTGGATATTAAACTTGTTAAAACGTTGATTAATTATTCTGCAGACAAAAAATTAGAGGATGGCAAAAAAACCTTGGTCAGATTAATTTTAAATTATATTGAAAATGAAGGAGGACCGCATGTTGAACCTATTAGGTTGGCGGCACAGTATGGGAGCGGGGTAAACAATGAGATTGAAAGATTAAGAAAAGTGAATGGTTATTCCTCTAAAGTTGAATATCTTAAAACTTTTTATGAATTTAATTATGATAACTCAGAACAATCAAGTGCCTTGGACCAATCAACTTCTTATTGCAGATATAATTTGAATTTGGGTGCACTTTTCAGTGGAGGCAAGGACAGCGGATTAGCATTGTGGATGATGATGAATAGGGGCTATAACATCAATTGTTTAATCAGCCTGTTTAGTAGTAATAAGGATTCTTATATGTTTCATGTTCCTAAGATTGAAGAAGTACCAGCCCTTGCAAAACGTGCAAATATACCTTTGGTTAAGCAAACTACCCATGGTGAAAAGGAAAAAGAGTTGGATGATCTAGAAAATGCAATCTCTAAGGCGATTAAAAAGTATAATATTCAGGGGATTGTTGCCGGTTCAATAGCTTCAGTTTACCAAAGAAACCGAGTTGAAGAAATTACTGAAAAGTTGGGGATGAAAGTTTACTTGCCGTTATGGTATATGTCACAGGAACAGGTATTAAAATTATTATTTTATTATGGCTTTAAAGTTCAGATTATTCATCCTTCTGCACAGGGCATGGATGAGTTTGAAGGTCAGGTTTTAACCTGTGACCATATTGAAAAGTTTAAAAAACTAAACATAAATATTGCAGGCGAAGGCGGGGAATACGAATCTTTGATCTTGTCTGCACCTTTTCTTAAATGAATTAATCGCAATAATAATTTTCTTAAATGGATAAATCACAAGAATTAATCGCAATAATTAATGTCTATGGTTTTTATATATTTGCAAACACAATCTGATTATGGATTTTGATAAGGGTATAATTATTGTTGATAAACCGCCTGGTCCTACATCTCATGAAGTTTCTGCATGGGTTAAAAAGATTTTAAAATGCAAAAGGACAGGACATGCGGGCACATTGGACCCTATGGTTACGGGCGTGTTGCCGATAGCGTTAGGGAAGTCAACCCGTTTGCTTGGTTTTATTACCAAAGCAAGAAAAACTTATGTTGGTGTTTTAAAATTTAATAAAAATATTGATGAAGATAAAATTAAACAATTGTTTAAATTATTTGAAGGTCCAATTATTCAGTTCCCGCCAAAGAAGTGTGCGATTAAACGTGTTCACAGAACCAGAACCATTGAAAGTTTAAAGGTTTTGGAAGTTCAAGGACAACGGGTATTGTTTAGAGCTGACGTTCAGGCCGGTACTTACATCCGTTCAATTACAAGGGATGTGAGTTATATGTTTAATTTTTGTATATTGGAAGAATTAAGAAGAATCAGCGTAGGCGATATCAATGAGGATCAAGCAGTAACTTTACAGGAATTGGTTGATGCATATTGGGCATATGAAAATAAACAAGATTCATCTTTGCTTAACAAGATAATTAAACCAATTGAAAATTATATTAAATTACCTAAACTATACATTGACGATAATGCAGTTAATTCAATCTTAAACGGTGCACCGTTGTTTAGGCCGGGCATTGTTGAGTATGATGACTTTGATAAAGGAAACCTGGTTGCGATTTATTCTAGTCATGATTTTTTAGGAGTACACATAGCTGACATGGATTCAATTAATATTAAAAATGTTGACCATGGTATAATATCTAAACCAAAAACCATATTGCCCTCATAGTTTAACTTGGATAGAACACTGCCTTGCGGAGGCCGTGATCAGGGTTCAAAAACCTTTTCTTTTGAAAAGAAAAGCTTCGCCAAAATAAAGAAGTCAAATGGTGAAGTTCAAAATAAGATTGGGTTGAACAAATCCCTGTGAGGGCGATTAATATCTGGGGTGAGATATATATGAAAAAAATATTAGTACTTTTGTTTTTAGGAATATTGGTCATGGGCTGTACAACACCTGATATAACTGACAATTCAGTTACTACTCAGAATGAAGGGTCCAATTTGACAGGCGATTC
>CAYOKY010000025.1:0-10530 GCA_964404695.1 Microcaldota archaeon
TTCAATAAGAGGTGTTATGTATACCCAATCTGCGCCATCTACCATTACGTTAAGGGCATTTTCGGTTATTGCATTTTCAATAAATAAAGATTCTTTAATTACATTTCTTAGTGGAGTGTTCATATCTATAAAATCATAATTGTCTTCATTTAGAATAACCGAGAATTCTCCATGTTCAGGGCAATAACTAGAAATTTGGATTTCATTTTCTAATGTAGTTATATTTATATTTTTACTATCTTTGTTAACATAATTACATACTGGGCATTTAATTCTAACTCTAATTATTTTGTCGTGAGGTGCTAGTATCCTTGAAAAAGAGTCATAGTTTTTTAAAACATAACTTAATTTTTGTCTGGTTTTTTGATTTTCTTGGAATTGTTGATAAAATAAAATTTCATGATCAACTCCAGACCATTCTGAAAATAGGTTAAATAAATCATAAAATTGATTCAGATAATTATCCATAACCTTTTTACCTTCAATATAATAATCTGAAAAGAGTAATGAGTAGCAGATTTTATTAACATTATTTTGGAGTGCAGGTGCATTTTCAAGTACTTCTATTGTTAATTTTTCATTAATTCCCATGTTAGCAATTATTTGTCCTGTTTTAAACGCAGTAGCAACTGAAGTTATAGTACCTAAGTGGGGATATCCATTAAGCTGAAATGAAAAATGTAAATTGGCTTTTTGAATGCCAGTCATTGCTATTTTTGGTTCAAACAAACTTCTAACATCTTTTATAACGTTTGCCATTGCTATGGGTGGTTTTCGTAGAGTTTTCATGTTAATCTATATTTAATTATACTAGAATATTTATAAATAGTTCTTAAAGAATATAGGTTTCAGTGAATGCGTTTACATTGCATGCACCTCAACCAAGTAAAATAAAGTTTGCGGTCGTCGGGATTTGGACCCGAATTATGGCGTTGGCAACGCCATGTACTAACCAGATTATACTACAACCGCATACTATATGGATATTTTTCAATACCTTTTAAATATTTATTAGATGTTATATCCCTGTAACATTTTAAAAAGATTACTGTTTCACTTATTGTTATGCCTTATTTAGTATATGATAAAGAACCTGAGAGGATTAATTCAGGATGCATTGTGTTGAATAAAGATAAGAATAAGGTTTTGTTAGTATTTAGGATTAAGCATCAGCATTATGAGATGCCGGGCGGTGCTGTTAATCAAGGTGAAACCTTGGAACAAACCGCTATTCGTGAAACTAAAGATGAAACGGGTTGCAATGTCCAGATTGTCAAATATTTGAAATATTATGATTTTTTCGCTGATGGTAAAGTGATACGAAGTCATAACTTTCTAGCAACTACTAATGACTCTCCTATATTAACCCAACCAGATACGTTTACTGGATTTAAGTTTGTACCTATTAAGGGGGATTATCAAGAATATCATTTGGCGCCAAACGCTGAACAGTTTTGCAAGGATGTGTTGTCCGGAGAACTAAACCTTTAAAATCATCATGCCGTCTCCGAACGAATAAAACCTATACATTTCTTTAATTGCTTCATTGTAAATTCTCATTAATTCTTCTCTGCCTGTGATCGTTGCCACCATTAACAGTAAAGTGGTTTTCGGGAGATGAAAATTAGTAATGAATCCTGTGAATTTCATTTTATATTTATAGCCCGGGTAAATGTAAATGTTGGTTTTGCCTTTTGATGGTTTGACTTTACCTTTGTCATCTGCTACAGTTTCAAGTACGCGCATGGTGGTCGTGCCCACAACGAAGATTCTTTTTGCATTGTTGATTATTTTACAGTTCTTTTCATCAATTTCATATTCTTCTGTATGAATCTTGTGATTTTTATAATTGTCTTCTTTGATTTCTGCGAACGTTCCAATTCCTACATGCAAGCAGACCTCTCCAAATTTCACACCTTTATCCTTTAATTTATCAATCAATGTTTTACTAAAATGAAAGCCGGCAGTTGGCGCTGCTACGCTTCCTACGTCTTTTGCAAACAAGGTTTGGTAATCGCTGAGTGGCGCGTCTCCTTTTATGTAGGGGGGCAGAGGAGTTTTGCCTACTTTATCTAGGTATTTATAATCAATTGGTTTATCAAAATTTAATACGAATTTATAATTTTCTGGGTCGCGTTCAATAAGTTTAGCTTTATTGTTTGGAATAATTATAATGTTGCCCTGTTTGGTTTTGCCTTCAATTATACATTGCCATTTGTTATCTTCTAATTTTTTGGTTAAGAGGATTATGACCTTGCCCCCTGTTTCTTTTACTGCTTCAATCTTTGCAGGGTAAACTTTGGTTCTGTTTACAACTATGACATCTCCACTGCGAAAATATTTATCAATGTGCTTAAACATTTCATGTTTAATTTCCTTGTTACTATTGTTATAAACCAGCAACCGATGTTTATCTTTAGGTTCAATATATTGTGCAATTAATTCTCTTGGCAGATTATAACTATATTCTTTCATGTGACCACTCAAATAAAATCTGATATTGATAATTGTTCTTTAAGTTCATCATCAAAAATGTTTGCAATGTCTTTTTCCAATAACATAATCCTTTGTTTTAAATAATCAGGTAGGTCATATCGCGTACAAATCTCTTTTGATAGGTTCAGGTATTTCTTAACACCGCCTGCATGGATTGTCAATACGATTTTCCCGCCACATTTTGTACACTTGCCCTTGAGTGGTGCCCTTCTAAACTTTTCATTGCATTGTACGCAACGGACTGTTTGCTGGGAAAATCCCCTAAGATTGCCGTAAAGATCGGGAATAAAATGTGAAAGTATAACTTTTTCCGCTGCTGCCCTATTGTCAACTGCCCTGATTCTTTCCTGGACTACAAGCTGTGCCATTAATTTATCTCTCATTGATTTAAATTTAATATATTTGGTTGTTGTTGGGCCATTGTTCATATCTTTAATGTTATGCGTGAATCCAAACCCTTCATACTGTGCAGGTGTGCCCAGCGTTTGTTCAACCAGTATTATTCCTTCAAGGTTTAGGTCATAATTCTCCGCTGCTTCATAAAACGAAAGGGGATAACTTGAATTTTTTTCCATAACATGAACTTCATCATCAACTTCTTTAGGATTAAGTATAGTTGTAAGAACGATTGGCATGTCCATGCTTCCCCCTCTGATTTCCGGTTTAAACATCATTGAGAAATTAAGAAAAGCATCCATCAAAAGTATGATTGCATCCTCGTCACCGTCACAGTTGTATGTTAAAATGTTAGATGCAATTAATGTATGGTTATCTTTAACAGTTATTGAATATGATTCTTGTGCTTTTACATTTTCCTTTGTTTTCACATTTTCAATATAACAATTGTTTATTGATGTTGCCCTATTTTTTCGTTTCTTTTTTTGCCATAATTTAAGTTTATTTAGTGCGTTCTCCTGTTTGTAATAGGCAAATCCAATTTTATTTATGTACTGCTCTGCGAAATCTGAATACATTCTTATTTTATATGAGGTTAACTCTTTAGGTTTACCGTAAAAATCTAAAATTAGTTTGGAGTTAATCATCCTATTGCTTTTTGATATTGAATTTTTTATTCCAAACCGTTGCAACAGCCAGGATGTTTGATACAATAATTTTCTGTTTATTGATGTTGCATTGACTTCCAATGTACTGCCTAAAGACACTGACCCATCGCCATAAAAATAACCTTTCAGAAGATGTTTAACCTTATTCAAAGGCAATGACATTACAAAATTGGGAATGTTTTTATTTTGTGCATTTTTACCTATATTTAAATTTTCAAAAAAGTTGTAAATTATCCGTGAAGATATGCTGATAGTATTTTTGTTTATGCTTGGTTTGATTCCAAATACTTTCTCAATCGTTTTGGCTATTTTTACTCTTATATCTTTTCTTACTGAACAGAAGTTTACTGTGTATGACAATTTTTGTTGCTTTTTCATATGTCCCTCTGCAATGTAAAAACCGATTAAAAATAATAAATATTTATCATTTTTTATGAATTGTTTAACATTTAGGTTGTCCCGTTTTGCGGATATTTTAACTTTTCTTGGGATTGTTTTGTTTAGTTTATGTAACAGTTCCAAGGGATAACTTTTTATGTAAACATAGTTTGTAAACGTTTTATAGTTTATATTTAATTTTTCAGATAACTTTTTGTAGGTTTTCGGTTCAATTATATTTTCATTAATTTTAATCATAACTTCTTTTGAATATTTTTTAAGATCAAATTCTTGGATATCATTTTCATTAATCTTAATTATCTTTGGTGTCAATACCTCTGTTATCTCTTCAGCTTTAATCTTATTCATCTCTCTGCTTACAAAAGGGTGGTCCTGTGTTGTAATTATTTCTAAACCGTTTTTTGTTTTAATTTTTACCATGGGTTTTGGTTTATGTTTTGATACGTGTGTTATTTCCTTAATTTCAAATTGTTTAGTTTTAGTGTTATATGATAATGTTTGATACTTTTTCATTTTCTTTGTAAGTGTGCCAAAATCATCTGTTTTAATATTATTTTCGATTTTATTATATAAATCTTCAAATGTTAGTGTTTGCCATTCGTCATTGTAAACTGTTACAAATTCATCCTTATGAAAACAATTTCTTCTCTTTGCAGTGTGATAATACGGGTGCCCAAGTGTACCCCTTATTTTTGTCTGGCCAATGACTCTTGCCAGGGTGCCGGCTGAAATGTGCGGTGCTAATCCTATTACCATGTGCCCGTAAACGTCTTCTCCTTTTTTGAAGTTATAAAATGGTTTCATTCCATAGAATTTAACTAGTAGGTCATCAACAAAGTTGCCTGTATTAATCATAAAATCTACGCCATGTTCATTAATTATTAAGTCCTGCGGGAAGATTTCAATGACCTGGTCATCGTTTTCCAAAGGGTTACCTTGCCAATCTTTATTGTATCCAAGTTCCTTAAGTTTTTCAACACTTGTTTGGATATCTTTAGGTTTAAAATGAGTAATTGGAACGTCGGTCGCATCAAACCGTGAAGTGCCGTCTTTGTAAACATAAATCCCGTGTTGTACTCGTAATATTCCCTTTTCTAAACGTTCAGGTATTTTTGAAGCAGTCATCATACCGATAACTCCCTTAACACTTTTGGGGGGTTGGACATTTAGGTTTGTGTATGCCTTTTTCCATAGCATGTATAGATTGACGGGTTTACGTTCAAACTTTTCTTTGCTTGCTACAGTTTTGCTGTTGCATAGGTCACATTTGCTGAATATAGTTTCCTGACCGCACTTTTCACATTTGCGTTTAGCGATTTCAATGTATAAACTTTTGCCATTGGTTTCAAGTTGTTGTGCAGTTGCTGCAATGTTACGCATTCTGTCAAGTTTGCCTATTGGGAAAAGTGAATGGATTGCCGGACGCATTTCCCGTATCTTGGCTTTTTCAGGTCTGCCCATTCTCAATCCAATGTACAATGAACACCATGGTTTGATTTCAATCGGTGACAGTTGATTGATAAGTTTCAAACTGCCTTCGTTTTCCTTTTTGTTTTTGCCGTCGTTGGGTTTCCATAACCCCAGTGCTACAAGAAGGACTGATGGGTGGTCATCTAAAAATATCCTTGCATTTTGTTTTTCAAGTTCAATTGTTTTTTCCTTTTCAATGTGATGTAAAACGTAAAGTTTTTCTAATATGTCTTTTATGTTTTGATTGTTTTCCAATTCCAGGTTATCAATTTCCTGGCCTTCAAATTGTTTCAACACGTCTTTCAATTGTTCAATTTCCGTTTCATCCAAATCGTTCCATGCCTTGGTAAGTTTAGGTGCCAATGGCAAACTATTATTCAAACTGAACTTAACCAATTCCCAACCTTCCAGTTGTTTATCGTTTAATTCTTTACTTTTAAGAATTTCATGCCACCATTCTTCACACCATGCGTCAGGTACGATTGGGTGTCCGGATTTTATCATGTCTCCTATTGGTACCAACATGTCTCCAACAAATAATACCTGATCAATCTTATCATCAAGTTCCTGTGCCTGTTCACGCGTTTCAAGTTTGAGTACCCTGCCGTCTTTAAGCCGTACAACTGGTGGTTCACAGTCATCGCACAAAGTCATGATACATCCTTTGCCCGGCCGTTCAATTTTTCCCTGTGTGCCCAGTGCTAAGAACCCGTTGGTTATTTCCAACGTTGCAGGGTGGAATGCCCGACTCATGATTCCTGCCATTGGAGATCTTCCATATCGTATCCTGAACCCGCCTTTGTAACCTGGGTATGCAATTACCGGTCGTCCTGCAACGAGTTCATTTAGGTAAGTCCAGATAGGTTTAATTTCAACGTTCTTTTCTTTTTTCTTAACTTTAACAATATTTTCAACCCAGTCCCACCCGTCAAGGTTAATTTTCTTAGTATACTTTAAGACCTTTGGCGCTTTTTGTGCAATTCCTTCTCCGATAACTAATGCAATACCGCCACGTACCCTGTTGGTTGAAACTCCGTGTGTATCTCTGTGAACTGACAATTCAACAGGGTTGGTAGGTTCGCCGTTAATACAAATAGGAATATTTTTTACTATTGTCCTGATGTCTTCATCCTTTGGCCTGTACTGCAAACGCGCACAGCGCCGGTCATACAAATCAATTTCTTCAACGTACCTTTCAATCTCGCTTTCTGTTGGTCTGAATTCTCCAAGGTTAAGTTCTTTGCGTGCAATGTCAGCCATTACTACACTTAATGCTGCGATCGTTCCGCCTGCTGATCTGATTGGGCCTGCATAATAAACGTCAACACGTTCACTGCCGTCAGCATTTTTTGCAATACATATTTTACCTATCCCTTCGGTCGGTGCCACCAGTACGCCTTCAGTTAACACACCTACACCTACTCTGACTGCCTGGTCCAGTAATTTCTGTTTATCACCTTGGATAAGTTCTCCTCTTGCAATCTTCTTAACGATTTCACATGCAACGGTTTTACGGTCAATGCCCGTTTTCTCTAGGTCTCTAATAACTTGTGCAACGCCTTTTGGTCCAACCAATCCTTCAACCCTGGCCGCTACATCTTCAGCCAATTTAATTTCAACTTCGTCGCATGGGTCCAATCCTTTTTTCCGTGCCTCGCCTGCTACTGCTAGGGCTTTGTCTGCGTAATCTGTCAATGAATCAAAATATTTTTTGATCTTGTCTGAGCATGCAGGATATTTCATTCTTTAACCTCTTCATAAAATTTAACATTCCTGAGTTTTAAATTGTCCATGTCAAAAATGGTTACAATGCCCGGCGTTGGAACATGTCCCATCTTAGCCTGGAACTCTGTCCTGCTTTGGAACGTTCCTGAATTTATTACGTAAGTTTCCCTGTATTTGCTTGCCCCGTTTTTGTGTACGTGTCCCATGTGAAGGACATCGGGAACCTCATCAATGACTAGCATGTCCTTTTTTTCTGGGACAATTGGGTTAGTGCCATAAATCGGGGATAAGTGTCGTCGTTTTAATACTTCTACCATTGCCTTTTCGGGTTGCTTGTAATCCAGTCCAGGGATCTGTGCAATTAATGAGTCAAGTGAATCGCCGTGATAAATCAAATGTTTAAAATTTTCAATGTCAACCCATGCAGGACCGCCTAGCATATGCACACGCCCATTAAGGTCAATAAGTTCCTTTGGAATACGCGGTTGAGGTTGCGCCCTCCTGACTGCGTCATGGTTTCCTGGTATCACAAAAATCTCAATGTATTCAGGTATTTGTTCCATGAATTCACCAAACAGTTTATATTGTTTGTAAATGTCCAGAATATTTAATTCCTTTTCCTGGTTTGGATAAATACCTATTCCGTCAACAACGTCACCTGCAATGCAAATATATTTGACACGACCCGAAATATCGTTGCCTTCTTTGATCCAGTCCAATGTTTTTTGAAACACCTTGTCAAGAAACAGTTTACTGCCAATGTGCATGTCTGACATGTATAATACTGACAACGGGTCTTTAATCGGTTTAAGCTGATGATTGAAAGGTATGTCTGGCCAAATTATCCTGTCTGCTATTATCATTCCCTTGAAAAGTTTACCTTCAAATCCTATGACCTGGTCATTAGTAATCATGTTAGCTTCCTTAAACAGTTTATCATTTTTTTGCATGATAATGATTTTGCATTTGTCAGTGTCATCTTCAACCTCAACTATCATGTTGCCTTTTTGTGAAACCCGTTTATCGTTAACGATGCAGACAACCTTAACCTTTTCACTGGCCATTTTCTCAAGTTGTTTAAACTTGACCAGTGTTGCAGTCGTTGCCTTGTTTTTAATCATTCGTGACATGACATTAAACCGATCATTAATGTTTTCAACGAAGTTCTCAAACTTGCCAGAAGATCTTGATTTTCCGGTAATGTCTTTTTCTGGGTAACATTTGAAATTAGGACTAAATTCTCTGGCGGGCGTATCCCTAAAATTTGAACGGATAACTTCCACTTCTTTGGGTTTATCCTTTTTAACGTCATCAAGTTTTATGAAAACCTTTTTTTCTTCCATTAATTCTAAAATTATATCTTTGATCTCGTCATCAGCCAAAGTTTTTAGGTATCCCTCGGCCTCTGGAGTTAATCGCATATTATGTTCTAGAAAGGTTTCACTTATCATATGTCCACCGAATTAGCGTTTAGTTATAACTATATATAATATAGTAACTATTAAAAATTAATAAACATTAATGATTAATATAAAAGGATCTTTTAATTCCTTAAATCATTCAATATTGTTTCCAGGACAGATAAGATATTCCATATTTGTGTCCGTGCATGAGGAGGCATATTGATATCTTCTGTTAATCCTTCCATGACATAAACGGCTGCACCAACTTTAACAATTGATTCTTCATCGCTTCTTAAATGGTCACATGCTTCAGCTAATGCTTTCCTGATGTTTCTTGGTAACGTGTTATCATCGGCAACTGAATTAATTATGCCAATAATGTTAGAAATTTTATTATCAATGTCCATGACGGCCACCTCCTGCTAATGATTGTATAACTTAATCATTAATGATTGTTCAAAATAGATATAATACTTCATCCTTTTTAAACATTAGTTTCAACTATTTTGTCATGGAGTTTTTGGTTATAGCGGAAAAATTAAGCGAAATTGAAACTATTAGTTCGCGATTGGTTATGACTGAAAAGATTGCACAATTGATTTTGGAATGTCCTAGTGATGAAGTGGACAAATTAATACTGTTTCTTCAGGGGCAACTTGCACCGCCGTTCAATGCTATTCCTTTGGGCATTGGTGACAAGTTTATTATCCAAGCCATTGCAGTTTCGACCGGTTACAATTCTAATGATGTTGAAAAACTGTTTAACCAGAAGGGTGACCTGGGCAATGTTGCAGAACAATTAATTCAAACAAGAAGACAACAACCATTATCCGTTAAGAAATTGTTGTTAAGTGACGTTTATTCATCGTTCATGCAATTGGCTAAAACTTCAGGCACCGGCAGTCAAAACAGGAAGATTAAGTATCTTGCAGAAATGTTTAATTCTGCTGAGCCCATTGAAGCCAGGTTTATTGCACGGTTTGCACAAGGTGATCTTCGTATAGGTGTTGGCAATCCTACTCTTTTGGACGCGTTGTCTTTCATGCATGCAGGAGATAAAAGTTTAAGGAAGGATTTGGATTTTGCGTACAATAACCGGTCTGACCTTGCATTGATTGCAAAAACGTTGTTTGAAGATCATGATAAACTTAAGACGTTTGACCCTGAACCGTTCTATCCTATCCAGCCGTCGCTTGCGGAGAGGTTGCCAACTTCAGAAAAGATATTTGATAAGATCGGGCCTTGTTATGTAGAAGGTAAATATGACGGTATACGTTTACAAATTCATAAGAAAAAAGATAAAATTGAAATTTATTCAAGGCGATTAGAAAAATTAACACCTATGTTTCCTGAGGTTGTGCGTGAAATTGAAAAGATTAAGCATGATCTGATTATTGAGGGTGAAGCAATAGGTTATGATAATGAAAACGAAAGGTTCTATCCTTTTCAGTTTACTGTTCAAAGAAGAAGGAAACATGGTGTCAGTAAAATGAAGAAAACTATACCTTTACATGTTTACTTGTTTGATATAATGTATCTTGACGGCAAAGACGTTTCAATTATGAAATATGAAGACAGGCGTAAAATGTTGTTTGATTTAATGCCTGGCAATTCATTATTGAAAAAACCAGATTCAATATTTGCAAAGTCAGCAAGTCAAATTAAAACATATTTCCAGAAATCTGTGCGGAGAGGGTTGGAAGGTGTAATGGCCAAAGATCCAGACAAACCGTACATTGCAGGCGCGAGAAAGTTTGCATGGATTAAGCTTAAGAAATCGTACAGTGGCCTTGCAGATACTATTGATGCCGTGGTTTTGGGTTACTTCCTTGGCAAAGGTCGTCGTACGGAATTTGAGTTTGGCGGGATACTTATTGGAGTTTATAATGAAGAGAAAGCGGTTTTCCAGACCATTGCACGTGTAGGGTCCGGTTTCAAAGATGATGACATGCGTAATATACAAGAATATTTGG
>CAYOKY010000026.1:0-10484 GCA_964404695.1 Microcaldota archaeon
GCTCTGATTATGCTGGTGATGGATGTTAAAACTAGTTGCCCCAAAAAGGAGAAAGAATTGACCAATAGTTACTCCAAAAAGGAGAAAGAATTGACCAATAGTTACTCCAAAAAGGAGAAAGATTTATAAATACCTACTTCTAATAATTAATCATGATAGACACAGAATTGCTCAAACAACTTATAACTGAAAAACCAAGGATTATGAAATATACCAAACGCGATGTGGAATTGGTTAATATTGATAAAATATTCACAATAATCGGTCCAAGAAGAGCCGGCAAAACTTATTTTATGTTTCAACTAATGGATTTGTTAGAAGAAAAAGGCGTTGAAAGTAATCAGATATTATATCTAAATTTTGAAGATGATCGCCTATCTCATATACAAAATACAGATTTCCAAAAAATATTAGACATTTATTATATTTTGTTCCCAAAAAACAAAAACAAAAAGACATATTTTATGTTTGATGAGATACAAAATGCTGCCGGCTGGTCAAAATTTGTTAGAAGGCTGTATGATAAGGAGAATTGCGAGATTTATATAACTGGAAGCTCATCCAAACTTTTAAGTACTGAAATAGCTACTGAATTAAGAGGCAGGACATGGGTATATGAAATTTGGCCGTTCTCTTTCAAGGAATATCTCACCCATAAATCCAAAGAGCCAGAGCCGTTAGATGTCTATAATGAAAAAAGATATAAGTTGATTAATTCTTTTGAAAAGTTCTTGTATTCTGGAGGCTTCCCAGAAGTTTGTCTTCTTGATACCAAAACAGAATGCGTAATTTTACAGAATTACGCAGACATAGTTATTTTTAGAGATATTTTAGAAAGATACAACCTAACAAAACCAGAGGTTGTTAAAGAAGTTTTCAGGTCTCTCATAAATAATTTTTCAAGGTCGTTTTCAATTAACAATTGTTATAATACATTTAAATCAATGGGGTTGTCCGTGAAAAAGGATTACTTGTATAAGTTAATGTCCTATCTTGAAGATACAAGGTACTTCTTTTTTGTTCCCATTTATTCTGATTCCATAAAGGTAAGGATGGTTAATCCAAAAAAGGTTTATGTGGTGGACACCGGACTTGTAAATTGCATTATGTCAAAATCTGCAAAAGAAGAAGGTTGGTTTTATGAAAACTTAGCTGCAATAGAACTTATTCGCAGAGGATATAAACTGACCTATTATCGTGGGAAAAATGAATGTGATTTTATTGCGAGAAACAAAAGCACAAAAGAACAGTTGCCAATTCAAATAACTTTGTCGCACAAAGAACCAAGAGAGCTTGAAGGACTGTTAGAAGCAATGGACAAATTAAAAGTGAAAATAGGGCTTATATTAACAAAAGATTACAATGCAGAGAAGAAAGTAAAGAATAAAACGGTTAGATATGTCTCATTATGGAAATGGCTTTTAGAGTAATGATAACCTGGAGCTCTGATTGAACCTTAATTTTTCTTGAAAGAAAAAGAAATCTTTACGAAAGAAAAAGAACTTTATTTTGGTTTTGCTTTCAATAAGAATTGAATTGACGGTGATGATAACCTGGAGCTCTGATTATGCTAGTGATGGGTACAAATTAAAGAAACTGAACAGGGATAATAATCCCACTATTTCCATTCGAAAATATCTTTGACTCTCTAAATTCTTCTAAATATCCCATTTCATGTGGTGATTTTTCATAGTTAATAGGAGATGCTCCAATAAGTGAATAGTCTGCTTTTTTCATAATTCGATAGTGTGAATGATTCAAATACATATCTTCTGAACATGGGGAACAAAAAACAGCTATATTTCCAAACCTTTTTCCTGTTGGTGGAGTATCACGGAACTGTCTTGTTATTAGTAAACCGTATGGGTTTTTGTTTGTTATTAATTCAATTTTGTTATCCAGAATATCAACAGCACTTGCTATTTTAAATTGAAATTCTGATCCTTTTTTTGGAGTAATGCCAAAAGACAATGGTGCCCACATATGTGGAATTCTTTTATCTGGTTTGGGAAGTGCGAAATCTGCCATAGGTTCAAATTTCATAAAAGGATTTGCCTGAAAGAAATTTAACGGTCTAAATCCAAATTCTACTTTTTGCGCAAACGTTCCATCGATTATGCCGGAGCTCTCTAAGTTTTCATACATTTTGATAGCTTCTCTTATTTCCTTATCGTTTGGATTTTCAATACTGCCAATTTGCATTAACTTCAATCTACTTGGTTCACTAATTTTCCCGGCTTTTTTATCAATTATAGATTCTTTAGGATAAATGCCATCTGCATCGACCCACACAGTTTCAATTGGAATTACTTCATAACCCATAGTCATTATATTAAAATATTCTATCATGAGTTTTCCAGTGTGAGGATGCCTCATCATCGTACCAATAAATTGAGATTTTTGTTCTTGTATAAGAAAATGAATTTCAGGATTGTATGGTTGTTCCCAGTCTTCGCAGTGAATTTTCATTTCATTTAAACCCATTACCATTTCCGCACATTGTATGTGCTCCTCTAACTCTGAAAAGGTATTAACGCCCCGATAAGTTGGACATACATCAATAAAACCATGATAATCATTTGGATGAGAACCCCTGACAATTACTGGTTTTTCCATATTATCAAATTCTTTTTTTAGAGGTCCTAAATCCTGCCCAGAATACCGCCAGATAGATTTGGGAACTGGAATTTTTTTATCTGCTCCTTGTTCTATAATGGCTCTTGTAATTTCAAGTTTACTTCCTCCTCTTTGAATTTGTTGTGTAGAGATCATAGTGTACTTATATGGAGAGTTGTGTTTATAAGGATTATCAAAAAAGAGATTAATGTTAATAAAAAGAGTTTGGAGAGAGGAATTCTTAGAGTTTTGTCTACTATATATTTTTAAGAAAAAAAGTTAGGTGTGTCAAAACAAAATAGAAATGTGTTTGTGAATTCAAAACTAAAAAACTGTTTTGTATAAACCTCATGCGTCCTTTCATTATTTTTAAATCACAAATCCCTAATGTTTATAAAGTTAAACTTAAGAGCAATTGCATGACTGACATTACTAAATCTACATATCTAATGGTTGCATTGCTTGCAACAGTATTGTTATTATTTGGTTGCACTCAAACCAATCCGCAGGGGGAATTGCAAAGCAATTATATTTGTCCCGACGGTTCTGAAGTGTCAGATCTGTCCCTTTGCGAACAGCAGACATCTGCTCCAGAAATTAACCTGGAACCAATACAAACGCATTTCTCTCCTGGTGAAGTGACACAAAAATGTGATGATGCAATCACAAGCGTAAATGCTACAATAAATGAGATAGCTGCGCGCCCCGAAGGACAAAGGGGAACAGCTTTACTTGATTATGAAGAAGCAATGGCAAATTTTAATGATGATATAGGTCCTCTTTATTTCACAAGTTATGTTTACCCTGACGCAAACATATCTGCAGAAGGTTTTGAATGTGAAGAAAAAATTAGTATGTTTTGGACTGAAACCAGTACTCGTAAAGATATTTACAACGTGCTTAAAGATTTTGTGCCCAACAACGAGAATGAAGCTCGTCTTTATAAAACAACTATTGAATATTTTGAACTTAATGGTCTTAATCTTCCTGATGACAAGCTTGCCTTAGTACAGGAATTGAAACAAAATTTAAGTTCACTTGAAAACAAGTTTGGTAGAAATCTTAATCTTGATAATACTACAATTGAATTTACAGCAGACGAGCTTGGTGGCGCACCACAAGATTTTTTTGATCGTCTTGACCAAACAACTGACGGTAAGTATATAGTTACTATGAAATATCCTGATTATTCTGCGGTCATGGAAAATGTGTACAATTCCAATACAAGAAAAAAAATGAATTTTGCATTTTATAATAGGGGATCTCCTGAAGAGAACACACGTTTGCTTGAAGAAGCAATACTTTTAAGACAGGAATTAGCTCATGAGCTTGGATTTGCAACTTGGGCAGATTATAAAACTAATTTAAGGATGGCAAAGAATGCGAGTAATGTTGAAGATTTTATAATGGAACTTAAACCTGCACTTGCTGAACGTAGTCGTCAGGATCTTGTTGTTCTTCTTGAATTTAAGAAAACTTTTGATCCCAATGCCACAACTGTTGACCCTTGGGATTTAACTTACTTGGAAACACAAATTAAAAAGACTCAATATTCCTTGGATAACGCAAAAGTTCGTGAATATTTCCCATTGGAATCTGTTACTAAAGGTATGTTTGCGATTTATTCTGAAACGTTTAATGTAAGTTTCTATGAAGTCAAGGGTGCAAAAGTATGGTCTCCGGAAGTTAAACTTTATCGTGTTGCAGACATAATTTCCAATGAGACGATTGCTTATATTTATTTTGATTTGTTCCCACGTGAAGGAAAATATGGGCGTGAAGCAATGTTTCCTATAAAAATGGGCAGAGAAAAGAATGGTACTTATCTTATTCCTATTAGTGTAATTATAGCTAACAAAAACCCACCCACTATAGACAAACCTTCTCTTTTGACGCATAGTGAAGTTGTAAATTTGTTCCATGAGTTTGGACATTCTCTTCATAATTCATTTTCTAATGCACCTTATGCTAGTCTTTCAGGCACCAATGTTGCATGGGATTTTGTAGAAACACCTTCCCAAACGTTGGAAAACTGGCCATGGGATCCACAAGTTATTGATGAACTTTCAGGTCATTACTTGAACAGCTCAGAAAAAATGCCACAAGATATGCGTGATAAATTGATTATGACACGTGACCTTGGCCAAGGTATTACATATTCATCAAGACTTGCACAATCTCAAATGGATTTGTATTTTCATACTGTAAAAGGTCCGGTTGATGTTACTACAGTTTCCAATGAAATCCGTGAAGAATTTAGCGGTATTACACCTATAACTGGAAATCATTACCCTGCCACGTTTGGACATCTCATGAGTGGGTATGATGCAGGTTATTACAGTTACATTTGGTCTGAGGTTTATGCGCTTGAATGTTTCTCCGAGTTTGAAAAGAACGGTCTTCAAGATCAGGCTACTGGAATGAGATTCAGAAACGAATTATTATCTCAGGGTGATATGAAAGATGGCGATGTACTGCTTCGCAACTTCCTTGGTCGTGAGCCCAACATGGATGCCTTCTTCAAAAGGATGAACATAACTTCTGAATAATATTTGGATGAATAATGTGATGCAGGTTTTTCTGCATTCATTTTTTTCCTTTACTTTTTAAAAAAAATAAAACAGTTCAGGCGCTGGCTTTGTGATGTCATGCCCCCAGTAAAGGTGGCCAATGACTGGTATATCATGTTGGTTTCCTGTCTTGGAATTTAAGGTGACTTCTGCAAAGTTGAACTTACCTTTTGCGAATTTGAGTTCTGCGGGCAGATTATTTTTATAATCAATAACAAAACCGTTTTTAAGTTTCATTTTCAATCATCTTATTCCTTCTTACCTGTTAAGAATGCTATTATTACACCAGCTATTAAAGGAATTATGATTGCTGCACTCCCCAAAAGTGGTTCAATATAACCCCATGTTATTGAGGCAATAAATATCGTTCCAAGAACAAAGTGTAATAACATTTTACCCAAATCATATTGTTCTAACATATTACATCACCAGATAATTTTTTCAATCTTAATATTTAAATGTTTGTATTTTTTTATGGGTGTATGGTTATTGAGGGTTCATTTTTTTGAACTTATTTATAACTAGTTTTTTATTATGTTTTTCAGATAGATAGAGTTCCAGATATTCATATATCTCTGGAAGCAGTGAAGCGATTTTGCTTTCAGGGTCAAAATTTAAATCCTGTTTAAACTTTTCAAAAGCTGTTTCCAGATTGTTAGATTCTAATTTTTTATATGTAATAGATGATATTGCGTTTTTATGGCCCAATAGTAACTGACCGCATTGTGACCCATCAAGAAGGATTAGTCTGCTGACATTGTTTCCATTTTTTTCTTCAATAACCAGCCTGGTTTCATAATCTAACAATTCTGTTTTTGTTTTCAATCCTAATTCCTGGGCATGCTCATGTATTTGTGTTAACTTGCCTGCAGATTTCATAACCTTTCTTTCCATTAATTCACCTTAATCTCTTATTCTTTTTTCATAGAAATCCAGTGCCCTTATGAATGCTCGTTCCCATGCCTGCAAAAGCTTTTTATTATCTGCAAGGCATTCTTCCTTGTTCATGCCAAGCTTTTCAAAGTCAAGACCTTTTAGGAGTTGAATCCATTCATTGTCGTCATGAATAACATCATAATTAACCATTAAACTGGAATGCATATTATAATTGCTTAAAAGAGCATAATCCATTTGAGCTATATCATATAATGCATCTGACATTGTTTGTCCTCTTGCAAAATCCTTTTTTGTGAAAAAGTTAAATTCTGTTTCTAATTGATTTATAACATTATCGTCATTAAACTTTGTTTTCACTATAATCGCTGAGATCATCAGGGCGTGTTCAGCAGCCTTTTTTAGTTCGTCTGGAATGTTATCTTGACTTTGCGGAAACATATTTTTGTTAGAAGGGAATCCCAAAGGTGGGTGGTGATTCTCCCAAATGTTTTGAATGAATACACTACTACTTGTTTTAATCATGTTTTCAATTACTTGTGCTTCAGGTAATTCTCCAAATAACACTCTCTCATCACACTTTTCCATTTTCTCGCTGTAATATTTTGCGATATAAAATAGAGTTTCTGCCCATGTGCTTAAGTTATTATTATCCATTGTATTATGATGGATACTCTTTTTCTCCAATCTTTGTTCATCAATCAAATTATCCATCAGCTCTTTCCATTCTGCCTTGCTTTTATGTTTGATCTTTACATTTGTGATGGTTTTATTTTCATTATATTCAATTTCCGCAAGGTTAAATAATTCATAAAACAGGGACTTCTTTCCATTCTTTCTGCTTGTGAAAATCCCAAGCTCGTCTCTTGCCTGGTTATACCCTACAATTTTTTTGGAGTCAACCAAGTTCTGTAAAGCTATTGATGTCATCATAATGCATTGAAGAGTTATTACTTCATGTATATATTGTTTTTTGGATTCTTCAGATATATATCCAATTTTTTTTATTTTTCCAGAATCTTCAATGTACCATTCACTGTGCCAGTCATCAAATGACGGAAAAGGAAGGGAATCGTAAACATTAGCCATGTTTTGATGTTCTGAAGATGGGAACTGATGCATTGATGAATATGTAATTGTGTTGCGCATGTCGCCTATAATCCCTAAAATACTTTCCTTAAAATCAAACCTTTTGCTTTCAATACCGCTATGTAGATTGTTGAATTTTTCTATTTTTTCTTTATAAATTTCCAATGTTTCAACAAGCGCGTTTTCCCATGCCTGTGCAATTTCCATTTTGGTTAGTTCCCCAGCTTTTTTTCCAAGGCCAAGAAGAAGCTCTGGATGGGTGCCAAACTGTAACAACGGAAGGACTTTGTCCCTGCCTTTGTTGTCCCCTGTGAACGGAATGTTTACAGAGTTAATGGTTTTGGTTTCTCCGTTTTGTATAACCTTTTTTTCAGTTACATTTGCAAACCGAAGAATGTTTACAAATGGGTCTGCAAATTCATATTTATTATTGCCTTTTCTTAGTTTCAATGGTCTCTGCGTTATAAATGGAAATTCTTCCTTAAGTTCTTTAATTATTCCTTCTCCGAGTCGATCATATTTTATCATGCCTTCTTCAATCATTTTTTTCATGCAAATGGAAACCATTGCAGTGCAGTTAATTATTCTTGCGTCAATTGCAATATCCTCTGGGGTTGCTTCTGACTTGTAGTACCAGTTTGATTCAAAAGTAGGGTGGTTGATGTCTTTAGCTATATGATTAAAGTATCTAACATTTGGAACAGTTTTTTCTACAATGTCAGCAATGCTTTCAGGAAACAGTTCTGTCTCTTTTGCTAAAACTGACTTTATAAAATCTCTGTGGTTTTCCATTTTCTCAAGTGCTTTGTTCATGCCACGGTCGTGAAAAATATTTTCTGGTTTTTTAGGTACATGGGACTGCTGTTTATTTCTTTCTCTATTCTTATTTATTTCTCTATCCTTATGTATTCTGTTTTTAGATTTTTGTTTGGGTTTCTTTGGATTGTATTCTCTTCTTTTATGTATCATCTAACCACCTTTAAATTAATATTATATTTTAAGACTTAGTAATTTATTATATGAATAAACCTTTATAAAGATGTGGGAAAATATGGGTGTGTGATATTCTTATCCTGTTATAAGTTATGTTTAAAAATATAAACCAACATAATAAAAAACATGCTCACACACAGGCAACCGCAAAACACAGTAGGCAACAAACAACCTAGAGGAAAAAGCATTATTCCAGTAAAACTCATATCTGTCTTTCTAATGGGAACTATGTTCGGCTCCTCAGTTAGCATTCCCCAGAAAAAGTTTGAATTTGCAAAACCTTTGATTGATACAACAATAACTATTCCTTCGGAAAACAAATTTGAGCCTGCTGACGCCACCTTTGTCTCTCCCATTATCTCTCCTTTACTTGCAAAGAAAACCATAAATAAAGGCATAGACTATGAAAGGTCTGGAGATATGGAAAAAGCAGAGAAATGCTATTCAGAGGCTCTGTGCATGGATCCGGAGAACTCAAAAGCCTACCTTCTTATGGGATCTTTTCTGAAGAGAAGAGAGGAATATGATAAAGCGCTGGCTGATCTCAATCGCGCTATTGAACTCAAAGGAGATGAACCTATTTACTATTATGAGCGGGGCGGTACCTTTTTCCTGGTAAGGGATTTTGAAAACGCAATTAAAGATTTTGATCAGGTTTTTATTCTAGGAGCCAATTACGGCAAAAAGAATACTGCCGAACTTTATGAAGCGGTGTACACTATACGCGGAGCGTCTTATCTCTACCTTAAGCAGTTTGACAAGGCGATTGAGGACTTTAAACAGGCGCTTAAAATAAAGCGGAAAAATCCCCGGACCTATTACCTGCTGATGCTGTGCTATCAGGGGATGGGGGATGAAGAAGAAGCGGATAGACATTATGCCATTTACGAAAAGTTAAAAAGACAGGGAAGAGGTAGCTTTCCAGATTTTCAGAATACGGAATATTAACCAATCAATAAGTTATGCCCTAATATCGTCTTCAATAACATGTTCTTGGAACTTATACAAACTCCTTTCTCCTGATTTTTGTCCTACAAACACTGGCCTTGCTCCGTTTCCAGAATATTCGCAAAGAGTAAAATTGTCAAAGATAGAAACTCCAAAGCCGATCATTTTCATAAGCTGACGTGTTTCTTCCACTGTAAAAGAGCCAAGTGTATGTTCGTCAAACCCTTCAACAGTTTCCCCATCCCCTTCAAACTGCATGAAAAATTCTGCTGAACATATTTTCGGGGAAGTGTTAAACCTGCCAGTTCGTGATATCCTAGTTCCATCATTTTCATAAAATTCAGATATATTTCCATTATTTTTCATTTCACCAGTAAAACCAAGATCAAAAACCACTATCCCACCTGGATGAAGAAGGTTATGAAACACATTCAAAGTCTTTCTAAGCTCTGCCTGAGTAATATTATAATTAATTGAACTGAAAAGGCATGTAACAATATCAAACGTTTGTTTTGATTGAAATGATTGCATTGCACCCTGAAACAGGTCAGCATTTTTAACTTTCATTCTTGCCTGCTCCAGCATCTCAGGGCTAAGGTCAACGCCTGTAACCTTAAACCCGTGTTCTTCGAATTTTTGTAAGTGTCCTCCTGTACCACAGGCCATGTCAAGCAATGTTTTTCCGCGGACATTAAAGCGGGAAACTGCCTTTTTCACAAAGTCAACTTCAGTTTCATAATTCCTTTTGGAGTATATCCCATCATAATAAGGGGCAAACTTATTGTATAATAAATGTTTGACCATAGTATCATATTGTATAGAAATTTATTTAAATAAACAGGTTCTTACTATTACATATACATGTTATAGGGGTGTTATTATATGGGTATGAGTAAAAAAGATCTTGCGCGTCAACATATGAGTATGAAACGTGAAATGGAACAACTTAAGGTAGTTTGTAAAAATGATCCACTTAGGAAGAAAAATCCTGAAGCACACGAAAGGCTGGCAGAATTAAAAAAGAAGTTGGGGATGTGAATAACTGTTTTCAATAGTTTCCTTTTAAGAAGGAGATATTTGTTTAAAAGTTTCTTGATGTAAAGAATTTGTTCTTAATTTTAAATTATAGTATTTTGTCTCTTTGTTCTTTCCAGTGAACAAAACTTGCCAAAATTGAGTAAAACAAGGGCTTTGTTTTCTGTAGAGAACAGAAAATGGTATTTCTGTTTTTTCCAGCGAACAAAAGTAAAGGGTTTTGTTTTCTGTAGCGAACATTTAAAAGGATTATTATTTAATTAATTAATATGGAAGGAGAAGTTTTATCATTTGTAAAGGATTCAAAAATCAGATATGAAAAAGCTAGTGAATATTATA
>CAYOKY010000027.1:0-10373 GCA_964404695.1 Microcaldota archaeon
TTAAAAGCTAACCTGTAAACTTTCTTAGTAGAAATACCGTCAAATGCATCATTACTAATTTGTTGAATTATTTTGTTTGCAACGTCGTCGTTTGCGCCCGCCCGTTTTAAGGAAGATAATAATTTTGAAGGCTTAAACTCTTCAAGTTCCCCGGACTGTTTGACAACATTAAACTTTTTCATAATAAACTGACTAAATGTAAACTTATAAAATTAACTAATGGTAAAAAATTAATAATAAAAATAAAAAAATTAGATATTTTTATCTATTTTTTGTTTGACTGCAGATTCTGGTAATGCGCCTGTAAATTCATCAACGATTTTACCTTGCTTAAAGAATTTGACTGACGGTATACCTTGTACGCCGTACTGTGCAGCAATGGTTTGGTTTTCTTGAACGTTCAACTTTGCAAGAATGAATTTGCCTTCGTATTCCTGTTCAATCTTTTCAAGAACGGGTTTAAGCATTTGACAGGGCATGCACCACGGCGCCCAGAAATCCACAACTACAAGCTTATTGTTTGAAGCAGTAATAACCTTTTCCTGAAATTCATTGTCTGTAATATCCATAAACTCACCTCTTAAATAATCATTTAAATAATCATATAACTTAACATATTTAAATATGATGTTAAATCAATTCCTTGTTTTGCCAGTTGCTTTTATAAAACAAAATTATGCCTAGGATGGAGGTTAAGAAAATTGATATTACTGTGCCTACCCATATCCCCAAATATCCAAGGTCAGTATAATTTGACAATATATAAGCTAACGGCAATCTAAATACCCAGTAAGATAAAATGGATAATAACATAGAATATTTATTGTTGCCAGATGCATTGAACGTGGAATTTAAAACCATTATAATCCCATAAAATCCCAGGAAAATAACGTTAACATGAATAAATTCTGTCCCTATATCTATAACGTTCTGCTCGCCGGGAATGAAAAAGTCCATTGTTCCGTTTGCAAACATAAACAATCCTGCCCCAATAATCGTCAACATAACAAAGATAATTAGTAGGGATTTTTTGGCAGTTGAAACTGCGCGCTCAACTTTTTTTGCCCCCAGGTTTTGACCTATTATTGAAAATGCGGCATGTGACAACCCAAGCGCAGGGATAAGAATAAAATTAAATATGCTTGTAACTATACCATGTGCAGACGTTATTACTGTGCCAAAACCTGATACAAGAACCATAATGACAATTAAACTTAATGAATTTGATGAGAATTGTATTATTATAGGCACTGCCAATTTGATGACCTTTTTCATTAATCCAAAATCCAATGGAAATATCTCTTTTAAATTAAATTTAATGCCATAATTGCCTTTAATCATCAAATATATTCCAATTACTCCTGACAATCCCTGTGCAAACAATGTAACCAATGCTGCGCCTGTTACCCCCAGGGCAGGTATAGGACCAAACCCGAAAATGAATAACGGATCAAGAATAAAGTTTAGTACAAGCGTGAAAAAAACTATTAACATTGGCATTTTAACCTCGCCAATCCCTCTGTGAAAACCCTGGAAAAAGTAATACGGAAACACGAAAAACAAACTAATGAATGATATCTGAAGATAACCAATCGCACCTTCTGCAACGATTTGTTCAAGATTAAAAATTGAAACGATTTGTGGCGTAATAAAAAAGCCTATTATTGCCAGGAAAAATGCTATCACAAACATTAATGAAATTACCTGAGTAGTAACATGATTAACGTTTTTACTGTCTTTACGTCCATGAAACTGAGCGATTAAACTGCTTCCCGCAATTTCAAACCCGATTAAGAATGATGCCATAAAGAAAATTACAGGTATGCTTATAGATACTGATGCGAACGCTTCACTCCCTAACCGGCCAACCCAATAAGCATCAATAAGATTATACAAGCTCTGGAAAATGTTGGCAAGAATAATCGGTACAGAGAGAATCAATAAACTTTTTATGATTGAACCCTGCGTTAAATCTTTTGACATGGTATGTTAATATTACTAAACTTTTTAAATAATAATGCTAAACTATAACTATGAAAATAGTGTCATGGAATGTAAACGGCATAAGGGCTACTATCAGAAAAGGGTTTGTTAAGACCATTAAGAAGATTAATCCAGACATTATTTGTATGCAGGAAATCAAAGCTGACGAAATTCCAAAGGAAATTGAAGAAATGGATTATGAAGTTGCATGGAACCCTGCAAAGAAAAAAGGATATGCAGGCACAGCAATTTTAAGCAGAGATAAATCCATAGAGGTAAAAAATAAGATTGGCACACAAAAATTTGATGATGAAGGCCGTTTCCTTTTATGTAAGTTTAAAGATTTTCAATTGTTTAATACTTATTTCCCACACTCGCGCAGGGACCTGGGCAGGTTTGAATTCAAACAGGAATTCAATGAAAAATATTTTGATTTTATAAACAAACTTAAAGGGTTTACAATCTTAACCGGTGATTATAACGTTGCACATGAAGCCATTGATCTTGCAAATCCTATGCAGAACGAGAAAAACGCAGGGTTTACCAAGGAGGAAAGGCAATTCATGGACAAATTAACAGATAAATGGGTTGACACGTTTAGAAAAATGCACCCTAAAACCGTTAAATATTCATGGTGGACTTACAGGTTTAATGCACGGAAACGCAACGTGGGCTGGCGCATAGATTATTTCCTTGTAAAACAAAAAGATATAAAGAAAATAAAAGGTTCAGACGTTCTCACAGATGTTCAAGGATCAGACCATGCACCTATTTTATTGACATTGAAAAAATAGAAAGAAAATAAGTAAAGATAAAAAAAATGAAAAAATAAATCATTTCTTCAAATGAATCGTCTGTGTTGGGAAAGCCATGCCAATCTTCTGCTTGTCAAACTCTTTCTTTATCGCAAGATTAATCTTCTGTTGAATGTCCATGTAAACATTATAATTGTTTGATTCAATATTGTACACGATAGTATATATTAAACTGAAATCCCCATACTTATGAAAATGTGTACGGTCAAACTTTACCATGTCAACGTTCTGAATAATCTTTTTTACTATCCCTGGAATCTTTTCAAGCTTAGCATAAGAAGTATCATAGGTTACCCCAATATTGAATTCTATCCTGCGCTTGTTCATTCGTTTAAAGTTATTTACCCGCGTTTCGGTCAATTCCTTGTTGGACACAATTAATTCTTGGCCTTGTAAAGTTTGTATTCTAGTGGACTTTAAACCAATCTTCTTGACTGTACCACTGTCCTGCCCAACAACTACATAATCTCCAACCTTGAACGGCCTGTCAAACTGTATTGTGAAATAAGCAAACACATCGCTTAATATGCTTTGTAATGCGAACGCGATCGCAATACCACCAACTCCTAACCCAGCTATTAAAGCAGAAATGTCAAACCCGTAATTTGAAATAAGGAACACTGCAGTTAAAATCAAGACAACAAACTTGCTAATCTTCTTAAGTAAGTTTACAACTGACGGATCAAACCCTTTGTCCTCATGTTTGTTGCTTTCAATGACTTTATTGCCCAGAAATTCTATAACCTCATTAAATGTTTTAATAATATAATATACAATTCCTAAGAATAACAACGAATCAAAAATTGTAATAATCAACTGCGGAACAACTAACACTTTTAATGATAAATAAACTGAAATCAACATGTAAAACGGCCAGCCGATGTGATCAATTATCTGAATTAACAAGTCATCCATGTCTGTTTTTGTCATTTTTGAATATTGTTTAAGTTTTCCAATTACAATGAATTTAAATATTCTTAATGCTACCAATGCACAGATCAATATCCCTATAGCAAGGAGGTAATCATTATACGTATTAGAAAAAAAAGTTGCACTAACATCATCAAGAACTGAACCCAACCCAAACGTAGTTATATTCATAATATCACCTTATACAATAAATCCTTTTTCAGTTATTCTTTTTAATCCTTTCATTCCGTTATTTTCAACATATTTATTCATTTCCTGTTCCTTGTGTGAATTTATATTTAAACTATTTAAAACAGGTTTAGGGTCATTATACCCAAACTTTTTCAATGCAATTGCAAGATCTTTGTTTGTTTTTGCACACGTTTTAATTGACTTGTTCTGTGTAGCACATTCAACTGCAAACCTCAACGCTCTCGAGCCCGCGGCAGTACCATTGGGATGGCCGTGCACTCCACCGCCCGCTTGTATTACAACATCTTTACCATGCAATGCAATCAAACTGTCAACCATGCCCGGATCAACGCCACCTGATGCAACAGGGAACACTGGCTTAATATGCTTACCAAAAGTGAAATCAAGTGATCCTAAATAAAACTTTTCTTTGCCCTTGTTGCCAATCGCAATATCCCTTAACCGTTTAATACTCTGGGGTGCACCTTCCATCTTACCTACACCTGTACCTATGTGAAGTTGATCAACACCTATTAACCTGTAAAACTTTTCATAAATCTGAAAATTAACTCCATAACTTCCACGGTGATGTGCAGCATAGCCAGCCCTGTGTGCATGTACAAAAAGTTTACATTTCTTTGCAACATCAACCATGTGCATAACTGCAGGAATGCCAAGAACATAAACGTCCAGCATTACCATTTTAGAACCGTGCTCGCGGATGTAATCCATTCTTTCCATCATTCTGTCAAAAGATGAATCTGTTATGTTACTTGCATATAACTTATGTTCACCGGTTTCAGTTTCCGCCTTGTCCAACATCTTAAACGTGTGGTCAAACCTTTTCTCCCATGGACAGAACTTCTGGTCAACAAGATTTTCATCATCTTTAACAAGGTCAAGACCATTGGCCCAGGCAGTGTATGCAACTCGTGAAAATTCAATTGCAGACAACCCAACTTTAGGTTTAACTATTGTACCAACATGAGGCCTTCGGCTTTTGGTTGTACCAACATACTTTCTAATCCCTTCAATCCCAAACAACGGCCCTTTAAACTGTTTTTGATACTTTTCAGGAAATGATATGTCTAAAACGTACAACTCTTTCAATTCTTTTAATCCAAACAAATTGCCCAGGATACTCGCCTGGAACTGCATAACGTTTTTCGCATCAAAATGCTCATAAGGATATGCAATATAAATAAAACCTGACTTTGCAGTTGTCTTGATTATTTTGTAAACCTGTGCCCTGTAATATTTAAAAACCTTATCGTTCATCGTGCTAATCTTTGTCCACGTGCCAACTGAACTTTCAGCGGCAATGCCTTCGGCCAGCTTTTCAATTGCATATTCGCCGTTAACCCATAATAAAACTATAAAATCATCTTTTGAAGGCTTATAATTTTTATCAATATAACTGTAACCACCGTACATTCAACCACCGAGATTACTACAAAACTTATATTAAAAAAGGTTTCGCATTTATAAAAAAAGAAAAATCTCAATTTATAAAGGTTTAAAAATATATCAAACCTTATTAGAAATAAGAAAAAATATAGTATTTAGGTGATGAAATGGAACGAACACTTATAACAAATTTAAAAAATAAAATCGGACAAGAAGTTATTATTAACGGCTGGGTTGCCAATATTAGAGATAAAAATAAAATAAAGTTTGTAGTTTTACGTGACAGAACTGGCGAAACGCAGGGCATAGCTTTTGAAGAAAGTTGTGATAAAGAAACATTTGAATTGTTAAGTAAGTTATATCGTGAAAGTTGCGTTAAAATTGAAGGCAAGGTTAAAGAAAGTTCACAGGCCAAGCAGGGTTATGAAATTGAGATAATTAAAATGCAAGTTTATTCCAAGGCTGAACCCAACCTGCCCATAGACATATATGGTAAAATTGAATCAACAATTGACAACAGGTTGGATAACCGATTTCTGGACACAAGAAAACCTGAGATTAATGCGATATTTAAAATCAGGTCACAGATTTTTAAAGCAAGTGTAGATTTCTTTAGCAGTAAAGATTTCCTTAACATTAACACGCCAAAAATGTCAGTGTTAGGCCTTGAATCGGGCGCAGAACTGTTTACAGTAGATTACTTTGGCAAAAACGTATATTTAACGCAGTCACCGCAGTTGTATAAACAAATGTTTGTTGCGGGCGGTTTTGAACGTGTTTATGAAATCGGACCGGTTTTCCGTGCTGAGAAGTCGCACACCAATAGACATTTGACTGAATACACAGGGATAGATATTGAAATGGGTTTCATTTCAAGCTATGAGGAATTAATGGACTTGGTTGAAGAATACATGATTTATTTGATCAATCATATCAAACAAAAGTGCACACGCGAACTTGAATTGTTAAATATTGAATTAAATGCACCCAAGAAAATCCCAAGGTTAAGCATTGAAGATATCCGCGAAATTTTCAAAGAGAAAGGGAAAATTATCCCGGAGAACGAAGACCTGGATTCTGAAGGCGAAAAGATGATAAGTCAATATGTTAAGGAAAAGTACGGCGAAGATTTTGTGTTCGCAACCAATTATCCGTTTGCAGTCAGACCTTTTTACCATAGAAAAAACGGTGAAGGAACTTGTTCATTTGACTTAATTTATAATGGCGTTGAAATTGCAACTGGCTCACAAAGGGAACACAGATTAGACGTTTTATCTAAACAGGCACAGGAAAAGGGCCTGGATTTATCTAAAATGCCTGACTACGAAAAGATATTTAAATTTGGATGCCCTCCACATGGCGGTATAGGGTTTGGCTTGGATAGGATAACTGAAAAGTTATTGAAAATTGATAATATTAGAGAAGCAGTATTATTAACAAGAGATCCAGACAGGTATAAACCTTAACTTTTTTTTCTTTTTAACCAATAAAAACGAAAAAGTTAAAATGAAAACATTGAATGCCATTCTTTAAATTTTTTAACATTATAACCCGGTTCAAAATGTTCAGGCTTATCATAACCTTTAAGTTCTTCAATAATTTCATCAACTGTATGCTCACCGGGTTTACTTTTACTATAAAATAAGTCTGCATAACTTACAATCTTTTCTTCTAAAGTTTCAGGATAATAGTCTTTAACGGGTATTGGAACATTAAAATCTTTAACAAGTTTAGAACTAATACCGCAACCAACATGCCTTTCCGCAACCAGTGCATGTTTTGGAAACCCGTGCTCGCGCAAGATTTCAGCGCCAATATAACCATGAGCAATAGAAGGCATTTCAGGTTTAGGATTATACCTTGGAACATGAACCTTAATCATGCCTATATCATGAAGCATTGCAGATTCATAAACAAACTGTACGTCAACATCATGTCCTTTGCTTTTTAGTGCGCGTGCTATTGCCACGGCTTTGTCTGTAACATTAACACAATGATTAAACAGCGTTTGATAAAACTGTGAACTAGTATCATAATATAATTTGAACAATATTTCCGGGTTCATTCATTCACCTTTAATAATCTCATTAAATAATTGTTTGCCGACATCAGTTTTCATTTTACCTTTTGGGTAAGCAATGAATTCATCAATATTAATTTTATGTGAATAATCCTTGGCCTGTAATACCATCTCAACCAAATCCATGTCCCTAACAAACTCTGCTTCACCAGTTTTTTGGTTAGAATATTCAGTCCGTAATTGTGTAATTTCATCATGATTTAAAGTTTTAATAGCCAACAATTCTCTTTTTTCTTTACCTTTATACCCTTTGTCATAGGGTGTCAAATCGCCAACTTCAACTTCAGATAAATCATGAACTAACGCCATTTTTATAACTTTTTCCTTGTTTAAATTGCCTGGACAATGTAACATGCAAAGCATTGCTACACCAAAACTATGGTCAGCTACACTTTCACAATCTTTTAACCCTGCCCTGATCCAACCAGAACGTTTAATCTGTTTAAGTTTTAAGTAAGCTTGCGCAACTTTTTTAGTAATTTTATTATTTTTATCGAATTTTTCACTAAATTTAACATCAGGCATAATGTAATTGCAATACAATATCTTTAAAAATATTCAACAGCTTAAATATAGTGGTGGATAGACTGGGGGCTAGGGATCCCCTTTCCCGTAAACTCTCTTTATGACGGGGTCGAAGGTAATAGGAGTCATGCTTTGTCTGTTGGCCCTTTACTGAAGTGTTGAAGGTCTGCCTTAACGGACATCTTGCACAGTGAATCGGGTCAGGCCGGAAGGAGCAGCTCTAAACTATGTCTGGGTGTGTCGATAAGTTCCAGCCCTGAGCGGATGTTTAGGTCAACCAGCTGGTGAAGTTATGGCAAATATTACTGCTCCACCACCAATTATTAGGGGTGAAATATATGGAAATCATAAAAGGTAAAAAAAGCAAGGAAAAGGAAATTGGAATTCCATTCAAACCAATGGAATTGGTCAATGATGACCAGGCAGTAATAGCCGCAAAGATTTTCACCCCAACCACCACTATCGGATTAAATGATGAGGTTACCAAACCCATTGATAAAATCCAATTGTTACGATTTGATGATCTTGAAGGGAAGGAAATTTATTGGCATTCAACTGCACACATTTTCGCTCAGGCGGTTTTGGAACTTTATCCTAAGGCTAAGATAACCATTGGTCCGGCAATTGAAAACGGGTTTTATTATGACGTTGATTGTGAACCATTCAAAAGTGATGACATTGAAAAGATCGAAAAGAAAATGCAGGAAATTATAAAACAGAATTTGCCTATTGAAAAGATTCAGATGTCTTATGATGAAGCGCTAAAAACATTCAAAGATAACGAATATAAAATTGAAATGATCAACGAAATTAAAGATAAAGGCGAAGAACTTACCTTCTATAAACAGGGCAACTTTATTGATTTGTGTCGCGGTCCGCACGTGCCCAGTACAGGTTACATCAAAGCTGTAAAACTTTTGAAGTCAAGCTCAGCATACTGGAAAGGTGACGCAAAAAATAAACAACTTCAACGAATTTACGGCATTTCATTCCCTTCAGAAAAAGAACTTAAATTTTACTTAAAAGATCTTGAAGAAGCAGAAAAAAGGGACCATAATAAACTGGGCAGACAACTCGGAATATTTTGCACCAATGACGCGATCGGCAAAGGATTGCCATTGTTAATGCCAAAAGGCGCGACATTAAAACGTATCCTTAGAAGGTTTATTGAAGATGAAGAACTTAAACGCGGTTATGTTTACACTGAAACTCCCGTCCTGGCAAAAACAGAACTTTACAAAATCTCTGGGCATTATGAACATTATAAAGATGACATGTTCATTTTCGATGTAAACGGCGAGGAAGTTGCATTACGTCCAATGACATGCCCACACCAATTTATGATTTACAAAAACGAAAGCCATAGTTACAGAGATTTACCAATCAGGTATGCAGAAGTAGCTAACTTGTTCAGAAAAGAAAAGTCTGGAGAACTCCACGGTTTGATAAGAAACTGGCAGTTTACGTTAGCAGACGCACACATCATTTGCAGAGATGACCAAGTTGAAAAGGAGTTTGAAGATGTTTTGAAGCTTGTGCAGTATGTTATGAAATGTTTAGGGTTTGAAGATTATTGGTACAGGTTTTCAAAATGGGACCCAACCAACAAGAAGAAATACATTGATAATCCAGATGCATGGAACTCTTCACAGAAAATAATGAAACAAATCCTTGACAAGTTAAAGCTTGAATACATTGAAGCTGACGACGAGGCTGCGTTCTACGGTCCTAAGCTTGACGTTCAAATGAAAAACGTTTACGGTAAGGAAGATACATTGTTTACTATCCAGCTTGATTTTGCTTTGCCTGAACGGTTTGAGATGACGTATGAAGGCGAGGACGGTCAGAAACACATACCATACGTTATTCATAGGTCATCATTAGGGGCTTTTGAAAGGACCATGGCACTGCTTATTGAGAAGTATGCAGGCAAGTTTCCGTTGTGGTTATCACCGGTACAAGTTAAAATTATCCCTGTTTCAGACGGTTTCATGGGCTATGCCGAAGAATTGAACGATAAGTTAAAGGATCATGGCATAAGAACTGAACTTGATACCAAATCTGAAAGTGTTTCCAAGAAGATCAGGAATGCACAGCTTGAGAAGGTTAATTATATGCTAGTAATAGGTGACAAGGAAAAAGAAAGCGGTAACTTGTCCATCAGAACAAGGAACAACAAGATCATTTCAGATATTCCTTTGAACGATTTCATTCAAACAATTAAAAAGGAAAATGATACCAAAAGCCTGGAACCATCATATAAATAGGAATTTTTTAATAATTCCCCCTTTTTTTTCATAAAACAAGGTAATAATTAAAATTCACAAGGAGCAATCAATAAATAGTGTCAACACCCATAAATAATATGCACAAATATAGACACCCTTCAAATTCAAAAACATTACAGGCATTTCCGCCAACAATGTTTCAGGTAAAAGGAAACAAAACTATTATTTTACATT
>CAYOKY010000028.1:0-10207 GCA_964404695.1 Microcaldota archaeon
GGAAAGGCCTGGCATTTTAATAGTAATATCAGGAACCAAAACAAGCGAAAAATTGCTAGTCTTGTCAACCCCTGAAAAACCAATCAACAGATTGTCAACAACCGATAACTCCTGACCATAACAAATGTCATATAATTGCTCCAATTTCAATAAATTACCGTCCAATAAATTAAAACGAACAGGAGAAAACTGTTTATTGCCAGTTAAAATCAAGTTTCCAAAATTCTTGTATAAGTCGGCATAAAAATTAACTTTTTCGCGCAGTTCATTTGCCTTTGGATCTTTTGATTTAACTTTCCAATGCCCGTATCTCATGTCAAAACCATATCAAATTAAATATGGCTTATTCTTTAGACAAATATTTATAAACACTATCCGCAGCAATCGCACCTTCAGCCGATGCAGTAACAATCTGCCACATCATTTTTGAACCGGTTGTAATATCACCGGCTGCGAAAACACCTGGAACATTAGTTTCAAAATTAGTATTAACCTTAATCATACCTTTTTCAAGCTCAACAAAATTTTCAACAAACTTAGTATTGGGAACAAGCCCAATCTCAACAAACAAACCGTTAAGTTCCATTTCCTCAAGATCATTATTGGTTTTAATTTTTACTTTCTGCATCTTGGTATCGCCCATGATTTCCGTAACCTCAGTATTTTTATGGACAATTATTTTATCATTTGCATTAATTCGTTCAATTAAAACATCATGCGCCGAAAGCTCTGTTCTTGCAAATAAATGAACCTCGTTGCCGTAAGATGCCAACAAAATAGCAGTAGTCAATGCAGAGTTGCCTCCACCTGAAACGCCCACCTTAACATTTTTGAAAAATGCACCGTCGCACGTTGCACAATAACTTACGCCTTTGCCAGTAAACTCTTTCTCGCCGGGAACGTTCAATTTTCGTTTATGCGTACCCATTGCAAGAATTAACGTTTTTGCAGAATATTCTTTATTCGTTGCAGTTTTGACAATGAACCCGTTGCCTTGTTTTTCAATCCCTTGAATCTCGTCATAAATAATTTCAGACCCAAAATGCTTGGCCTGTTCAGTAAACTTTCCAATCAATTCAGTGCCAGATATCTTTACGAAACCCGGGTAATTTTCAATCTCACTTGTTTCACTTGCCATTCCATAATCCCTGGCAAAAATTATATTTTTTAGATTAAATCTTGATAAATAAATTCCAGCTGTTAATCCAGCAGGTCCGCCACCAATTACAATACAATCCATATCCATCACCACAAATTTATAATCTTATTATATTACAATTATAGAATTATTTTATTAAACGTGCGTATTGAAAATTTAAAATATTAGTAGGAACATTAAATATAACATAAACCCCCTTTGGATCAAACTTGGAAGTTTTCTCAACAATCTTCAAATTTTTAGTAGTGTCTCCAACAGCAATTTTAGAAACAATATCCGTAACCTGCTTAGGATTCAATGGACCATTAAACTTAAGAGCAACTGTATCAGATGACACTCCTAACTTTTCAGCCAACTTATTATCAATAATATCTTTTGAACCAATAAAAAAAGTTGACCTAATCCTTTCATCCAATTCTTCTATAAAAGAATCAGGATTGTTAAGATCAACATCCTTAGGTTCAGGCAAATTCCAAACACCTGTCCCATCCAAAACAGATAACGTACCGGATTCAAATTTAACTTTAACAGGTTTAACATGCATATTCATAAGAGAACGAAAATTAATACGTTTTTCAAAAATCTTATTAAGATCATTCAATGAATTAAATGGTTGTGTTAACAAGTTATGTAATTCCTCGCCGTCAAAACCTTTCACAAGCTTGTCAAACGTTTGTTTATCGGGAGCACTGGCAGTTGTATAAAAATAAGCAACCTTAGGATACATCTCAAACATTTTCCGTTTACTGTCCAGCTTATACAAACTTATCCCTCCCATCAATTATTTATATTAATGATTTATATCCAACATGTATATTAATCTTCATTGCGTCCGATAAATTAATCTTCATTGCTTCCGATAAAGTCATATGCCCATGACTTTAATGGATTAGGTTTAGTCATCCATTTTAACAATTCAACCAAATCTTTATCTTTAGAATAATCAAGCAACAAACTATAAAAATTATTGCCTAAAACTGATTCTGCAACTTCATAAATAAAACGGTTAGCTTTGCCGGTTTTAAGAAGCGGAACCAAACTCTGTTTAACCGCCAGGTCATAATCAATGCCAGATATAATGGAATGTGCAGCCATTTGACCTGATATTAAAGCGTACCATAACCCAAATCCAAACATGCCATCCTGCAAACCTGCACTTTCACCTACAAATATTGATTCCTGCACATATTCATCCAAAATCTTAAATGAAACAAAATTGGTTTGATAATGCGGGTTTTCAATGTCAAGTTTATACATTTTTCTAAACTGCTCAACGGTTTTGGTTAAGTACTCAGTAACATTTTTCATGTTCCTGCTAACAGCAACACAAATCGTTGCCTTATTATTAATAACACAAAGATAAGCGTACGCACCAGGCGCTAAGTTTTTATCATAAATCAAATGAAACGTGTCATCAATATCCGTATCAAAAATCACTTCCCGTGAAATACCTGAAGGGATCTTGCCACCCGTGGCATCAATTATTGGCTTAGGGTGTGTTGACCCAAACTCAATCTCACCACCCAACAATTCAAAAGACCTTTTTAATGCATAATCCAGAGTATCATATTTTGAACCCCTGCGCAATGCCCAGAATATTGGTTTGATTGAACGAAAATTTACGGTTTTATTTTTTGCTGTAATATTAACTGAATGGATCGGGACCAAAAACATATCATCAAAAACATCATCTTCAAGTATAGTTCTCAGGAAATAACGGCCATCAGCACTGCTCCCAGGTATAAACATAAACTGATAAGAAGAATCAAAACGCGAACATACATTCTTTTGCTTTTCAAAAAGATTAATATCATAACCGTTTCTTAAAAATTCAATACCTGCCGACAATCCTGCAGGCCCGGCGCCATTGATATTAATCATAATTGATATTTTGAAGTCATGTTTTATAAATATTCTGTGCATTTGATACATGGTGAAAATTATGAAGTCAAATAATTCAAAGAATTTATCATGCACTAATATAAGTAATATACCAAGCCCATTGAAGAATCTGTTAAGCCCAATAGTAATACTAATTACATTAGGCCTATTATATTTAACAATAAATATTGACATATATTTTCCATTGCCTGTAATTGTCAAAGCGATTATTGGATTAATTATCTTAAGCATATCTGGCACAATTCTGGGAAAACTATGGAACCAGAAAAGTGAATACGGCTTGATACTATTCAAATCCCAGATGTTAATTAAAACCATTGACATCTTTGCAAATAAATATAAAAAATATTTGCAGTTTATGGCAGATGTCGCATTAACATGGGGCCTTGGATTATTAGGTTCATATATAGTCTATATCAATACTAAAAATATAAAAAGAACAATTGCAACAAGCATCGTAGGAATTGTTCTGCTAGCTGTTACCTTATTCATCATTTCACCTGTTATCAGTCAACTTATTCCCTCAATCATTCAGGGGATAGATTATACCAAAGCATATAGCCAGACACAGGCATCAATAAATGAACCAATTATCATTTTAACCCAGATTTTATTTGTCATTGGCGGATTCATGTTATCATTCACTTTAACATTAATCTATTACGCAGGGTTTACACTTGCAAATTTAATTTCCGTGTTCACAGAAGGAGGTATACCTTTAGAACCTACAACAACAGCAATCATTCCAGGGGTCAGCATACCATTCATTGAAGGAGTGCTCGCATTAATTATAGTATTATTTGTCCATGAAGTTTCACATGGTTTGCTTGCAAGAGTTGCAAAAGTTAAACTAAAATCTGTAGGAGTGGTTTTGCTGGGGATATTGCCGGTCGGCGCGTTTGTAGAACCTGATGACAAAGAGCTTAATACCAAGAAAACTATTGACAGAGTTCGAGTTTACATTGCAGGAGTCGGCGCCAATTTTATTACAATGATGCTATTCTTCATTATCTTTTTAGCCATTCAACCGATAATTATTTCTTCAAGCCAGACAGTTTATGTTTACGCAGGGAACATGGAAAATTATACTGGACAGGAAGTCATAAGTTTAAACAATATAACTATAGAAAGCATTGATTTTGAAAACCTACCTTATACTTCAGGAGACACAGTTTTAATTAAGACAACTGAAACTGAATTTGAAGCAATCGTACCTGAATCCGGAAAAGTCGGAATTATGGGCAATGGAAAGATTAATGACCCACTGGTTTTAATGTTGTTTAACACAATTGCATTAATCTTAGCATTAAATTACTTTGTTGCAATCTTTAACCTGATACCAATTTCAATACTGGATGGGTATTATATTTTGGAAAGTGTAATAAGCAAAAACAAAATCAAATGGATCAGTTATGCATTAATAGCATCCATGATATCAATGTTCCTCCCATGGCTGTTCAAATAATCTATTAAAAAACAAATAAAACATCAAAATAATACATTAAACTAAAGGATAATACATTAACAAGAGGGGAACATACACAAAAAATAAGTTTTAGATAATGGACAAACATGTCCAATAACCCATATATTCTATAGTAAATATATATAGAAGGATAATTTAAAACTAAAGTAACAATTAAAAACCCTTTATTGATAATATAAAGAAAAGAGGTGGAATTTATGTTTAAGATAACCATGGAAGATGCAAGAATATTAAAAAACATTTTTGAAGCAGTTGTCACATTAATAGAAGAAGGACCATTAGATATAAATGAAGAAGGACTTTTTTTAAGAGCAATTGACCCATCACAGATTGCAATGGTAACATTAAACCTACCAAAGTCAGCATTCAGTGAATATTCAGTTGATAAAAAGGAACTGGTGGGCATCAACTTTGTTAATCTGGTTAAAATTTTAAGCCGTGCAAAGAACGGTGAAAAAGTTACAATCTCAAAAGAAGATTCATCATTTGTTATAACATTCACAGGCGGTAAACGTAAAAGAACATTTAAAGTTCCAATGTTAGATTCTAAAGACCTTATAACCAAAGAGGTTAAAGTTGACCCGGAAGCTGAGGTTGAGATCCTTGCAAGTGAACTTAAAGATTCATTAAAGGATGCTGAACTTGTCAGTACATACCTGACATTTGACACTACACCGGACAAATTTGTAATGAAAGTTCACGGTGACGGTGGTAAACTGACTGTTGAGTTTGACAAAAACGAAAACACGGAAATAACCATGAAAGGTGAAAACAGCAGAGCGTCATTCTCCCTAGAATATCTAACAAACATTGTCAAGGCATGTCCTGATAACAATAAACTTAAATTATACATGAGGACTGACATGCCATTAAAAGCTGACTATAAAGTTGACCAGGCAGAATTAAGTTACTTCCTTGCACCAAGAAGAGAAGAATAATCAAAACAATTTCTCTACTTTTTTTATCTTTCATTTTAAACATAAAAATACCTTTATCTACTTTATTTTTCATTTTAAACAAACATTATCTATTATTTTAAATATGACAAAATTTAAACACGATAAAAACATTTATTAATACCTGCACACATAAGAACAATATGCGACACAAAGAAGCGCGCTGTGTAATTCATGGCAGTTTTATAAAACATTATCCGCTAATTACAGATACAGCTAGAATTTTCACTAAAGCAGGCATAAATATCATAGCGCCAAGGATAACAAAAGTTATAGGTGAAACAGATGGATTTACCCATTTGGAAGGAGACGCCAGCAGAGATCCAATATTTACTGAATTGCAATACATAGCAAACATGAATGAATTAAACAATAATGATTTCCATTATTTTATTAACCCAGAAGGGATAATCGGTTGTAGCGCGTCTTATGAATTAGGATTAGCTCAAAGATGCGGGCAAAGAATAATCTTTTATGAGAAACTTTTAGATCACCCGGCATACATTCCTAAAGGTTCAATATGGAAACCGCAGGACTTAGCAAATTATTATATTGAACATGGAAATATTCCTAATTCCTTAACAACTGAAGACATACATAAAACTGCAAATCAAACATTACTCCCATACCCAATAGTAACAGTAGGTTCAATAATAGTTGATTTCAGCGGAACAAAACCTGGGCAGGAAAGAGACATTCTACTGGTTAATACAGGGACATGGGGAGACCAATGGACAATAGTGGGAAGTAAAGCAGAACAAAGAAATTTAAATTACTCATTACAACAAACCATACTTTTTGAAACAGGATTAAAAACAGAAATCAATGAAAGAATATGTACATTTGAGGAAATTGAAAATGCAGGATATTATAATCCGGGCATATCTCGCTTTTTTGTAGATAGCATAAGCATAACACACAATAGAGATATTCAACCGGGTAATCAAAACAATGAATGGACTTGGATAACGCCAACAAATGCACTTAATATGAACATAGAACCCAACGCAAGAAGAACGTTAATTAAATATATAAAAAACTATAAGAAAGTTGCCTAAAAAAACCTTATAAATTTTTTATCCTTCAGAAACCTTTTTATAGCTCATGGTATATAATTTCATAATATTAAAGTGTTTATTTTATATTGAATATTAAATTTGAAAGCCCTGTAGTCTAGTGGTCAAGGATACCAGCCTTTGGCGAATCCCTTTCTTTAGAAGAAAAGGAATTGAAGTAAGCTGGGGACCCCGGTTCGAACCCGGGCAGGGCTATATTAAGGTGTTATGATGGATGAGAGAATAATCTTAGTTTTGGCAGTTATAATTAATAGAAGAATTTTTTAAGAACAAACCAAAAGTCAAATAGCTTTTGATTAATTGTGGAGTGATATTATGAATGAAATATATGTTGATTTGGAAGATGTTGTCAAGGATTTACAAAGACGGGAGAAATCTCTAGATGAAATCCTTAGGTACAACCGCGAAATCGTGCGCGCTTGCGCTGGTGGCATACGCCTTATACACCAAAACAAGATGAAAGAGGCAGTACCCATAATAAAACAAATTGATGTTGACCTGCAGAAGCTGAAAAAGCACGGCCCTGAATTCAACAGGTATTACCTTCCAGTAGAGCAAGAATATGCAGAATTTGTTTTGCTATACAATTTAATAGAAGGGAAACCAATCCCTAACCATAAAACGCTAGGCATTAATTATGTATCCTACTTAAATGGCATGATGGACTGTGTTGGTGAATTGAGAAGGCACATGCTTGATTCTATAACAAAAGAAGACCTGAAGTCTGCAAAAAACATGTTTGAGCTCATGGAACAGCTTCATGACGTTACATTACCATTAAACTTCTCGCGCGCCCTTCTTCCAAATTTCAAGCAGAAGCAGGACGTATCAAGAAGACAGGTTGAATATGCAAGGTCAGAATTGACCCATGCAATAGTTTCAATGAAGAAAAGGTGATTAGATGAAAAAGATTATTTTAATGATAATTGTAGGTAGTTTGTTAATGGGATGTATAGATTTACCGTTCTTGGACAACAACACAAATGATACTAATGATGATACAATTAATACTACAAATGAGCAGAACAATACTCAAAACGAACCTGCTCAAAACAGCAGTCAAACAAACAACACAAATAATACTCAAGATATAAATAATACCCAAAACAATAATCAAACAAATGAAATAAACAACACAGAAACTGATAATAATTTGGAATACACATATACTCCGGATGCACCTTTGGAGATTTATATTTTAAACGTTGGCTATGCAAGCGCATCATTACTGGTCAAGGGTGACTTTCACATGTTAATTGATGCAGGCGACCCAACAGGTGGCGGGAAAATAATCAGCAAGCTAGATGAATTGAACGTTGACGATATTGATGTTTTAATGATTACTCATCCGGTGAACAAAAGAGTTAGTGGCGCGTCCAGAATAGTAGATTATTATGACATTGAAGAGGTATGGGACATAGGAGTAGTCTCTGAATATTACGAGGAAGCAAAAAATAAAATGATTGAAAAAGGCATACCCTCAAAAACCATTGAAGCAGGACAGAAATATACATATAATGGCATTGATTTTGAGTTTTATAATCCAACAGGAACATTTAGTTATGACAATGAAAAACTTAATTCAATCGTTTTCAAAGTTAGCGACAGAAACTTTAACATGTTGTTTACATCAGATGTTGAAACAATTGAATTTAGAAACATTGGTAATGATCATCCTAACCTTTACGCTTCAATTGTTGAGGTGCCAAACAACGGGAAATCAAGCATACGGGATTTAAACCCGAACAATCAGGCTATAATTAAAATAATGGACCAGACACAACCCGACTATCTAATCATGTCAGTCGGCCCGAACAATGACAACTCACCGTCACCACAATTAATAACCGCAATTGAAACCAGAGAAATACCTTATTACAGAACAGATGAAGACGGAACATTGCTTATAAGCTTTGATAATAATGCCTATGAAATATATACAAACAAGTAACAAAATTTCTAAATAGATTTTTTCTTTTTTATATTTTTTCGTTTTATCTTTTTAGTTTAGTTTAACTATTTCTTAAAATTAATCTTAACTATCTGACCGTTTTCAAGGGCGTGATCCTTACCGATCATTAAATTCCTGCGCACATCTATTGCACTCCTGTACCCTTTTTGAATATCCGTATGTATCAAACCTGCAAGTTCATAAGGAGTCGTACCTTTTGGAATGATTTTTGCATCAGGAAGAACATTATCATTAGAATCACTTAACCTCTTTTCATCTTCAACAGGATAAACAACTATCATGTCCAATATCTCAAAAACTATCTTATTAATAATCTCCTGTACACCCGTTGAACCGTAAACAGTTAACACATTGCCTTTAATATAATCCAATCCCTTTTGCTGTCCTGGTGAAACATTGCTGATAACCTTAAAATTATTTGAACCGGGCACATATTCAATCAACCCTTCAGTATCCGCTTTCTTTAAAGTTAACTCAGATATCGCGGAAATGGGTTGAACATTTTCCTTATCTTTCAGACCATTATATTTCTTAGAACTGGGCAAGTCGCATTTGTTTCCCACAACAATTATTGGCTTTGAAAGTTTTCTTATTTCAACCGCAAACCTGAAAATTTGGTCGTCATCCCAGTTAATATCCTTCTTGCTCAGTCCCAGTTGATCAATAACATGTTCAACCTGACCGTAACCAATTTTCAGACCGGTCAATACTGAACTCAATTGTAAAATATCTTTAAACCTTACTTTATCCCAGTGTTTTTTAATTATGTCAAATATCCAATAATTAAGTTCGTCCTTTAAAAATTGAATTTCGTCAATTGGATTGCTTTCAATCTTTTTACCTTCAACGTTGGTCATGCCTGACAAATCAATAACCTGAATCAACGCATCAGCAGGTATTAAATCATTAAGAAACTTGTTGCCTAGACCTTTACCCTCATGTGCTCCAGGAACAAGACCTGCAACATCAAGAAGTTTCACAGGAACAAACCTAAACCCATGGGCAATGTATCCTTTCTTAGGAGTAGATTTAATTTTCAATTCGTCGGCTATATCTTTAACTTTAACATATCCTACACCTTCATTAGCTTCAATTGTTGTAAAAGGGTAATCCTGCATTTCAACAGAATTTAATGTTAAAGCTGAGAACAAAGTACTTTTACCTTTATTTGGGGCGCCGACAATACCTATTAACATAATATCACTTTAGTTTAGCTAATTTAATAATAATGCTAATTTAATAAATTAGTAGCTTAATTTATTTAAAGAATATACCAAAGCTTGCGCTTGTTGATCATTAATTGTATAAGTAAAGAAAGGTTCCAATACTACATCTCCTAAGTCCCATGACGTAATATCATTTAATGATATTTTACTCATAGTAAACTCTTCCTTTGCAACAGTGCGCTCAACACGTTTAACTGAACCTGCATTTGGGATTTTTGGGATAGAAGATTTAACTGCCATAACATAATATATAAAATAAACACTTTTAAACGTTGTTACATCTTTTCTTGAGAGATATAACTCAATATTGGTTATTGACGTTTACTATTTAAAAATTCATCAATTTCGTCTAAGTCCAAATTTTCTTGATGCTCTGGCAACCTCTGAAATCTTTTCAATCTGTCAAATACATCCCTTATCTCTCCAGGAA
>CAYOKY010000029.1:0-10054 GCA_964404695.1 Microcaldota archaeon
GAATCTAACAGGATACTATCAATCGACTGTTTTTTGATCAAACCTATAACATACAATAAATAATCGTCATCATCGTCCAATGATAATGTAAAAGCCAATAAAACATAACCTTCCGGTCTTAATATATCCTGCTTAGAATAATTTGCAGTATCAATCTTATCACACCATTCAACTAAATCCTCATACCTGATAAGTTTAGGAAACGCAAGATGCAAGTTGTTATATATTACACGAGCAGCACTTGCTGCAATCTGATGATATCCTTTGCCAGTATTAGACGCGTGATGATCAAACCATGCACCGCAACCCTTAACATAAGGTAAATCAGAAATCATAGTTTTATCATCAACATCATTAAGTTCCCTCATCTCACTGGGATTTGCAAACACTATTGTCAATTTAGAATTTAATGTAGATAATAAAACAGCACTAACGATACCATCAAAGTCAGTGTGAGTAATTAATTTATTATAAAGCTTAGGATTAAACATAAGTAAACACCAAACCGTTAAATCTTAACAACCTCAGTAAATTTAATCTCATTGAGATTATTAACATGAACACCTTTCTTATTCTGTGAAATTATATAACCTTTATGGTCATCATTAATGCAACAAACTGGATTATCACCTTCAAATCCTAATATAAAATTATCAAATTTAGTTTGATTGATCACAGTTTCATATTTTAATTTCTTAAGTGAAAATGAATTGTCAAATGTTGCAACCTTCCATGCAAATTCAAACATATTAGTATTGATATTCGTCAAAATTGTTCTACCAAGGTCGGCGTGCACCATTTCCTTTAAAACATAAACAATTAATTCCTCCCCTAAATTATTAGCAATCTGCTCCAGAAGATAACTGGTTTTAATCTTATCGTCAAAATTCAAATTAAATTCACCGGCAGACGAGAACAAATCAATGACCGAATCAATTTCCGGATTAAAACTCGGTTCCAATGAACGACCTACCGTAAAATAATTCTTAATCAGATTCTGGGTTTTAAAATCGTCGGGGGAAGATTTCCAGGACTCATATAACTTTTCCAGTTTAATATATTCAATCATTTTAACACCCACCCAAAATCAGGAGCATTTGATAATAATTCAAACAACCTTGAAAAATCATACCCATATCCTTTTCCAAATTCAATAAACTCTTCAATTGTAGGAAAATCATTCGGTTCGCTTACGATGAAAAATATAAATTGTAACAATTCACGATGCTTAAAAACGCATAACTTTTCATAAATAGGTTTGCCTGCCAACATGTTAATCCTAGCACTAAGTAGTGAAGGATCAGATGACGAAAATGAAGCCACAAAATCGTCGTAACCATTAATCATACAGAAAAATCCTGCAACAGCTTCTTCTGCAAGCCAGTTTGTTCGGATATTGTCTTTTGTTAATTTATAATTAATAGAATGCGACAAAAACCTGCGGGTACCAAAATCAAGGCCAAACGGAATGTCATATGCACTGCCCCAGCTCATTTTTGATAACAAGTCATAAAGTATAAATTGTGTCATGCCTGAACGGTGACCATCATATGTAACATACGCCTTGGTTCTTATAACTTTAACATTTTCATCAGTATATGATGAATCAAAATCGTCGTCTCCGCCTGGCAGTCGTTCACAGATTTCAATGGTTGTAACATCAGGACGCAAATTAAACAATAAATAAGGACTAATAGAATGAATTACAGTTAATGAACGTTTAAAGGATTTTACAAATGCATTTCTTACCAGATTAATTCCATCATTAGACAACTGATGAACCAAATCATTGCTAAAATTTATTTGATAATTTGACTCAAACGTAAAATCAACCAGAAAAGGCGTCTTTTGATATTGAATTTCCGTTTTCATCATAATATTAAATAGAAATACAAGTATATATTTGTTTCGTTTTATTTGAAAAAAAAGAAAAATATACTAAAGCCTATAAATATGTAAAATCGGAACATTGTTAACATATTTAATATTTTCCTCTTTAGCAAGACCAATCTGAATCAAAGAAGCAACCGACTTTTCACCAACAGCATTAATTGACGAGAAATCATGGACTGCATTTTCAATAGTATGCAATGTTGCAGATTCCCCAAAATAAAAATCCTTATGTTTTTGAATATCAACATTATATTTACCTTCACTTAAAACCCGACCAATAAGGGTTTTATCGCAAATTGCAATTATCCTTGATCCTTTAGGTTCATGAACTTTTAGCCACATATTTTCACCTTTTACTAACAACAAACAATCCCAATATCAATGGGAAAACCATAAACGGCAGGCAACAGCATAATCCATCACCTTGAACTTTATTGCTGGTTTTACTAACAAACTGTGAAAGAGAAGAATCAATATTACAACCACCAGAGCTCATCAACATTACTATATGTGTATCCATTTTCACTAAATAAAACTGCCCTGTCTCAGTAGTACACTCTGTCATTTCAGCACCATATTTGGTAACTTTATGACAACCTGTCCCTTGTTGCTGGAAAACCTGATCAATAACAGTATCCAACATAAAAACCTTTTTAATTGCAATCCCATTTAAACAACTATCTCCTGAAGCAAACGAAAATCCTTCTAATGTTATACCTAAACTGTCATCACTGAACGGTTCTGACTGGTAACCTGATGGAAGATCTGACTGTGAAAATGCAAACATTCCTCCGACCATACATACTAAAAATAAAACTATTACCTTTTTCATAATTCAACACCCACATATTTGCACTGCTTTAATAAAGGACATCCTTTACATAACGGTTTGTTAGTACAATAAACCTTACAATGTTCAACTATCAAAGCATGCAATTCATTAAACATTTTTGATACATTCTTTACATTTTTAAAGTTATGGTGAACCAGTGATTGCGCAGAATTGTAATCAAGATCTTTATATCCCAACCGATCAAGAAGCCGTAAGGTATAAGCGTCCACTACAAAACTAGGTCTTTGAAACGCATAAAGAAGAATTGAATCTGCTGTCTCCGGACCAATGCCTTTCAATTCCAACAACCGGTTTCTCAACTGATTCATTGACATTTTAGAAATAAAAAGTTTATTTTTAAGATACCATTTTGCAACTGTTTTAAGCCGTTCAGCTTTCTGGTTATAATAACCACTCGGCCTGACAAGGTTAGTCAGATTATTACAATTCATAATTGAATCAGGTGTTAAACAATCATTAACAAATAAGTTCTCCAACGCTTTTTCAACATTCTTCCAGGAAGTATTTTGTGTTAAAATTGCACCAACAATAACTTCAAACTCATAACCCTGAATAGAATATTGGCCTTTGTGATACCCTTTTGTATCAAATCCTTGCCTGGCCTTTAAAGAATAAAAGGGCCACCACCCCTGATGACCATAATAACCAAGCAATGAAGAATAAATAAGTTTAAGCATAAATAAATTAAATTGCCAGAATATAAAAATGTAACGCCCCATTTAACAATACGTGATTAAATGGAAATTAAAATTGAAGGAATTTTAACCGGCAAAATATATAACAGATATGAATTAACAAATGGTAGTGAAAACTTTAGTTTCTATTATTCAGAGGAACTAAATATAGGACAACAAGGCAGTTTTACCTTGATTAAAGATGTTAAAGGTTACAAATGCACTGAATATAATGAAAAGCAGGTTTTTGAACAATTATATTTGAAACTGTTCCAATCATTAAACTCAAAAAACAAGGAATGGCTAATAAAAAATGATGTTGCAAAAAGATTGAACGAACATGGTATTTTAATAATCAAACATTTAATCGTTTCACAAAAACTGGGCAGGAAGATTATTGTACGGTTTCATAACGATGCTGACGGCATTGCAGGAGGAATGGCGATACAAAAATTATTGGGCAACATTTTAAACTATCAAAATAAAGGTCCCATTTACAGCCCTGATTTTGCCATAAGTGATCTCTCATTGTTAAACAACTCGTTCAAACCTATGGTGCTTTTGATTGATTTTGGGTCAACAACGGAAAGCGAAGAAGGACTTAAACTGCTCAAAGCAGCAGGGATTGAAGTAATAATTATTGATCATCATCCTTATGACAAAATACCGGAAATTGATCATTACTTGTCTCCATGGATGTACAATGGCGATTCATATTACCCAGCAGGTTACATTGTATGCGAACTTGCCAGTCAATTTATTGAAAATGATAAAGATGCGCAATTGCTTGATCGGCTTAAAAGAATATCACTTGCAGGTGACAAATCCAAGTATTACACTCCTAGTGAAGACGAGAAAAAAACTGCAATAATACTTGATTACATTGCAACTTATTCCCGTTTCCCAAACACTCTTAAATTTTATGACACAGTATTTGAAGATGAAAATATCATGCATTCAATAGGACTGACAGCTGAGGAAAAGATTGAGGACATTAAACAAACTGCCAAACATTACATAAAAGAAAAAGATGCGGGCAACATTAAAATTGTTCTGCTTCAAATAGATAAACTCGTAAATAAACATGGTTTCCCGTCCAAATCCAAGGCAACTGGCGCAGTATTTGAAATGTATGACCAATGTGTTCTTATCGCACACGGTAAAAAACTTATAACCTTAAGGATTACGCCATCATTAAACATAAGTGCAAGAGAGATAATAAAAACCATGAAAGAAAAATTCCCACAAGGGATAATATCAGGGGGCGGTCACGACGTTGCTGCAAGCATGAGATGTGACCCAGATATGACTAAAATAATTGTAAATGAAATTATAGATTACGTTAAACTTGCCCAACAATAATACTCATTAGTTAAAAATGACTTCTCCCACACTTAAAAGTGTGGGTTTCTTATGTGGTTTAACAGAATGAAGTCAGTTTTAGCTGGTTGGGCTCGTCTCTAATATTTTTTATTGTCTCATTCAGTTTGTTGGTATCCTGGTTTTCTATGTAATGCTTGATTGCTCCTGAAGTGACATTGCTGACACTTCTGAAAAAGTAACCCCTTGACCATAAGTGCCTTTTAGGATATCTCTTCTGAAAACCAGAGAATTGCCTAAAAACTTGGTAAGAAGAAATTCCTTTCAAAAGCTGAATAGCTTTTGCAACAGAGATATTTACTGGCAGAAAAACAAACAGATGGACATGGTCGTCCTCTATTGCCAGACTGTGGATAATCATATTGTACTTTTTTTCAATCTCATGAAAAACAGTTTTAATAAACTCTTTTACATGCACACTTCTCAAAGAATGGAACCTATATTTGGGGCACCATTCCAAATGATATTGATTTAATCCAATGCAATGGTTTTTATTAACAAAGTTTCCACTATTCATATACTCAGTCCTCCATGGCAACACAACAACTGCGCGCTGCGCGCGCAACGTTGCCACTAGGAGGTAAAAAACAATAATAAATTAAAAACAGAAAGACGCTGGTTGTATCCACCGTTTGAAAACAGTGGTTTTAACCAGCTAAGGAAAATTCATTAATAAAAATTAAACTTGATTAACAAAAAATAAAAGTTAAATAAAAATTAAGCCTGCCCAACAATAAACATATGGTGTTTATCATAAGGATCCAATTCCAATGACTGGAGCACAGTAGTTTCTTTTGAAATTTGAGTCAACACTTTTTGGTAAACCTTTTGTGGACTTTTAGTAACATCTATACTCTGTGATTTAACGCAAAGCATGTAAAACCCTTTAGGCTTCAGATGTTGCTTTATATTCTTAAGCAATATTTCAACCTGATTACGTTGCGCTATGTCCTGATAAATTAGGTCAACTTTAGGGACATCCAATCGCTCAGGATGGTTAGCGTCCTCAATTATGGGGGCAATGTTACCGCGTTGTTCAGCGAGATGAATCAATGGAGGCATACATGTCGCAGATATTTCCACCCCAAAAATCAAACCATCCTTGCCTACAATGTCCGACATGTGAGATATAGTTGTACCTGTTGACGCACCTAGATATAAAATCTTTGAACCCCTGCCAAAAGGAGTATATTCTAATCCTTTGGCCAATGCACCTGCAAGTTTACTTCTAAATAAATCCCAAATTCTATACTCATGATTATCTTTATACACTAATTTCTCACCGTAAACTGACTGTCCGGGCAACAAATTTTGGGTTGCAAATTTACCATGAACTTTATATATTCCTTCAAAATATTTCTTAGCCATGATTAATCTATCCTGCATTAAGTTTAAAAGAATATATTCAATTTAAAAGAATATATTCAATTTAAAAGAATATATTCAGTTTAAAAAGATATATTCAATTTAAAAAGATATATCCAAAATAATTAAACTAGTCAAATTTCGAGTCAAATTTTAAAAATTGAATACAATTATACAATTTGAAATAAAATCTATAATAAAGTCCAAACTGTAATCCAAAATGAAAAGGATTTATGAAAAAAGGGAATATTTAATAAAAAAAAAAGGTGATATGAAATGAGTATTTTTGAAGATAATGAAAAAAGAATTGATGAAATAACAGAATTATTAAAATTATCAGATGCAGAAATCCGGATCTTGAAAAATCCTAAAAAGATTAATGAAACCGAACTTGAAGTAAACGGAGTAAAATATCCTGCGTTACGAATACTGTTCAATGATGCACTCGGACCGGGCAAAGGAGGGATAAGGTTTCACCCTAATGTTGATAAAGATGAAGTTAAATCATTAGCCTTCTGGATGACATTAAAATGTTCATTAGCAGGCATACCTTACGGTGGTGCAAAAGGAGGAGTAAAAATTAACATTGATAACATGGACAAGAAAACTATTGAACAAGTTGCACGTGCATACATCAAAGCGTTTGTGAATGAAATCGGACCAAACAAGGATATACCTGCCCCGGACATGAACACAAATGCACAAACAATGGCATGGATGTTAGACGAATATGAAAAAATAATCGGCGAAAAAAGACCAGACGCAATAACAGGCAAACCCATAATCCTAGGCGGTATTGAAACCAGAAGTGAGGCAACTGGTTATGGAGGTTGGTTAGTTTTAAAAGAAACATTAAGACTTTTATGCTACGGCAAATGTGAAAAGAACATTTGTAAAGACAAGTTAACAGTAGCAGTCCAAGGTTTTGGCAACGTTGGCCATGCATTTGCAAAACATGCCTATGAAAACGGATTTAAAATTATTGCAATAAGTGACAGCCATGGTGGGATTTATGACAAAGACGGATTAAACATCAACAAACTGATTGAACATAAAAAAAATGGGGGAAACCTATCAACTTTTGAAAGTCAACAGAAGATTAGTAATCAAGAACTCTTGGAACTAAACGTTGACGTTTTGGTGCCTGCAGCAACTGAAAACCAGATAACCAAAGATAACGCTGACAACATTAAAGCGGAAATCGTTCTGGAACTCGCAAACGGACCAGTAACTTATGAAGCAGACAGGATATTAGAATCTAAAAAGATTATCCTCATACCGGACATTGCAGCCAATGCTGGAGGAGTAGTGTCAAGTTACCAGGAATGGACAAACAACAGAATTGGCAATTACCTTAGGAAAGATGAATTGTTAAGAACATTTGAACAAATTATGAACAAAATGATTAATGACGTTTACATTGAAAGCGTGGCAAAAAAATTCTCATTAAGAAAGGCAGGTTATATAATCGCAATTAGAAAAGTCTTAGGTGCAGAAAAAATGAGGGGTAATCTATGAAAAAAGAAATGATAGGTTATGTTTATCATAAGATTGATGAAATTGAAGGTAAAAAATTTGATCACATTGGATTCATGGATGATAAAGGCCAGTTTGGTCAAAACCTTGAACAGTTGGTACCTGAAAGGGGCATGAAAAAACGGGTTAAGATTACAATTGAAGTGTTGGAATGATCAACAATAATAACCTCGCAAGTACGATTAGACAAGTTAACAAAATAATCAAGGATAAACAAATACCTTTGGAAATTGAAAACAAGGATAACGAGCCATTTAAAATGCTGGTTTCCGGAATTTTAAGCGCGAGAACTAAAGATGAAACTACAGTCAAAGCAGTTAGGAAATTGTTCACAGTTATTCAAACGGCCAAAGATCTTGAAGATATTGAACAAGGTGAACTGGAAAAATTAATATATGGCACAGGATTTTACAAAACTAAAGCCAGACATCTAAAAGCAATGGCAAAGAAACTTAACAATGAATTTAACGGAAAAGTTCCAGACAACATTAAAGACCTTTTAAAACTGCAAGGAGTAGGTCATAAGATCGCCAATTTAATGCTTGTAAACGCATTTAATAAAATGGCAATTTGCGTTGATACCCACGTTCACAGGATTATGAACAGATGGGGTTATGTCAACACAAAAAATCCAGACAAAACTGAGATGGCACTAAGGAAAAAACTGCCAAAGAGATACTGGAAAAGGATAAACAATATTTTAGTCCGATTTGGCCAAAACTTCTGCAGACCGGTCAATCCACCATGTTCAAAATGTCCATTGAACGAAGTTTGCGAATATGGAAAAACAAGAGTTAAATCTTTTACAAAAAGCTGAAAAAGGGTGAATAAATGATCGTAGCAGTCATAGGAGCATCAAACAATAAGGAAAAGTACGGGAATAAAGTTTACTTAAAGTTACAAAACATACATGAAACGTATCCTGTTAATCCTAACGAAGAAACAATTGAAGGAAATAAATGTTACCCAAACATAAAACTATTGCCCAAGAAACCTGACATGATAGTTACAGTTGTTAAACCGGAAATAACTGAAATGATTGTTGAACAGTGCATTAAACTTAAAATAAATAAAATTTGGATGCAACCCGGCTCAGAAAGCGATAAAGCAATTGAAATGTGTAAACAAAATAACATTGAATGCACACATAACAGTTGTATTATGCTTTAATTATTTTTTTAATCAGTTTTATTTTAATCATTTCTTAGGTTTTTTATTATTAGATTTGTTGTTACTTAAATTTATAGTACTTAGATGTTTAGCACTTATTCTCTTATTTTTGTTACGTTGTTTTTTATTTTTATTACTTATTTTCTTATTAAGGAGTTTTTTATTTTGTTTATTCCTAATTTTCCTATTCAGCAGGTCTTTGTATTCCTGAGAATATTTTTCTCCAAACAGGATGTAATAAAGATTAACCAAAGCGATAAAAGCAGCTGCAATATTTAAAATTATGAAAATCAAGTCATTCAAAACGTAAGCGTAATATGCCAAAAATAAACTGCCAAAGAGATATAATAATGCAAAATGAAATTTTACATCGCAATGCCTATCCCTTATTGTTTGATATGTTTCATATATCCAACCCAATAAGATTAAACCAAGACCTGCAATGCTAATTATGGATAACATAACATTTTCAACAAATGTAAGGTTTATATAACTTTTTTGTCAATTATAAACTTATGATCATGGTTTTGGGAGTTATGGTAATAGCATTTCTAGTAACTTTTTTGTTTACGCCAATACTTATTAAGAAATTAAAGGAAAAGGGCATTGTTGGCAAGGATATGCATAAAGAGAACCAGCCATTGGTTCCGGATTCGGGAGGGTTAGCTGTCATTTTCGGCGTTTTGGTTGCCATACTTGCAATGATAGCATACAACACGTTTACAAATGACGGATTAAACACTGTCACCCTCATGGCTGGAGGGTTAACGTTACTTATAATTGAGATCATTGGTTTCTATGATGACCTGTTCAAAATTCCACAATCAGTTAAAGCTTTCCTCCCAATGATTGCATCCATACCACTTATTGCAATAGCAGTAGGAACAACTACCATGAATATTCCTTTTATAGGGATAATTGATTTTGGAATTATTTACCCGATTTTACTTATACCATTAGCAATAACTGTTGTTTCCAATTTAACAAACATGTTGGCCGGGTTCAACGGGTCAGAGGTTGGCATGGGCATTGTTATATTCATTGTAATGAGCATTTTATTTTCTGTAAACCAGCAAAGCGAAGCCGGGATCATTGCATGGGCAATGTTAGGTTCACTGATTGCTTTATTATTTTACAATTGGTACCCAGCCAAAACGTTCCCCGGAGACGCAACCACGTTCTT
>CAYOKY010000030.1:0-10046 GCA_964404695.1 Microcaldota archaeon
CAAACAGTTACTAAATTCTCATGATGCCGGCAATTTTTTGGTTGTTCAATACCAAAACCGCAGTGAATTAAATTTTTCAGACAAAAGTTATAGGTTATCTTCTTATGTTTCTAAAGGTGAACCTTCGGAAGAACTGCTTGGTAAATGGATATTTTTTGATAACAGTTCCCCTTGGACTAATGTTAATGATCATCAAGCGATTTTTTCATATGATCGTTCCGGGGATTTCGTGGCAATAGATTTTTCAAGTTCTCACAAGGTCGGGTTTCTTTCATGGAAAAATAAGATCCAACCTATCCATAAAGTTTGGGGTTGGAAAAACAAAGAAGGGAAATATTCTTATGTTGGATTAAGACTTTCCCGCCCTGTTATTGATCATGGGGATAATGTTAAAGGTGTTCCTTTGTATCCTACTGATTTGGATTTGACTTTGCGTTAAGATTATAACTTTAAAAGTTTGATTATTTTTTAACTGTTTAATTTAACCTTTTAATCATTGTAATATATTTACCGTTTTTTCAATCTCATTATTTAATGCTATTAAAAAGTCGTTAACCTTATTTTTTGGGATAGTTGCACCAGCTGCCTGTTTATGTCCTCCTCCAACTCCTCCAATCTCTTCACAAACTTTGTTTAATATTTGTCCAATATTAATATTATGTGCGTCAAGTGCCCGCCCAGATATTTTAATTTCATTTTCATTATAGTCTGCTATTCCAAACTGTGGTTTACTGCGTTTTGTTGAAAATAACATTCCTATTACTACTCCTATGATTGAATCATTTATTACTCCCCGTCCGTCCAACAAGTAAAAGTTTGAGAATTCTACAGTATTTTTTTTAGCATATTCAACTCCTTCCCGCAAATTTCGTTTATGGAGTTTTAATAATTGTTCGGCGGTTTTGAAGGCGCTTTGGTTTCTAAGACAAACCTTTAAACCAATATCTTCCCGCCCATTTCTTCCGCATGCATTTAGAACAGTTGAAAATTCTTCTGCAACGTAATAAGGAGATTGCTTGGGCCATTCATTTAACAGATAAACCTCTCCAAATACTTTATCTGTGTTTATGTCCCACATTGTAAGATATTCAATTAAAAAACCAGCCATCTTTTTTCGTGTTTCTTTTGGAAGGCCAAAATATGTCATCCATTTTTCGCCATTTTTTATAGGGATCTCTCTCTCTGTTAAAAATTTGACTGCTTCTTTTTCATTGCCGGTTATCATTGGGATATATGGGTAATCTGAGAAAGATAACATATGGGGCAATGGCCTGGTGGTTTTTCCATAAAGTCGTAGGTCCAGGGTTGTTTGAATTTTACCTTTTTGTTCTCCTATTTTCAGAATCTCTTTGTTCGGTCCCTGTAAAGGGTATTGCATATCTCCAATAGCGCCCACTATCGCGATATCTTCCATGTTTTCAAAAACCAGATAGGCAGTTCCTGACGCACTAATGTCTCTGCCTCCATCATATCCAAACATGTGTGGGTTTATTTGTAAATGATTTTTTGAAATCATTTGATGATGATCAATAACTACTACATTATTCTTAAGTTCATCAATGACTTTACTGCTTGCGCCAAGGTCAACAAATATGATTTCCTCATTATTTTTAATTTCGTCAATGAGTTGTTCATCAACTTTTCTGACACATAATGATGAAAATTTGATTTGATTTTCCATCAAACCTTTTAGTACAATGGCTCCACTCGTTAACCCGTCACAGTCATAATGATGTACGACTAAAGGGTTATGCATTTTTTTGATATGTTCCAGAACTTCACAAGCTTTTTCCTTAAATTTTTGCATTTATATCTCCTTTACAGCAAATTACACCAAAAATTTATAAACGTGTTTAACATTAAAAAAGAGATATGGATAATGAATCAACCTTAAAAAGGTTAGGAAAAGGACCTTTGGACAGGTTAACTAATCAAAACCTTCTAATAAAAAAGTTTGGAAAAGATGGCTTGCTTACTTATACCTCTATTGATAATATGAAAACAGTTGGTGAAATATTGGATGAGACAGGTGTTGATGAATCAACTTTTAATAAGATTTTAGATTATATGATTTCACAAAATATGATTGATGTTGTTGGGGATACAAGTGAGGTTGAAGATATAATTGAACCTGAGGAAGAACCTGATAAACCTGTGAAACCTGTAACTCCTGTAACAACTAAGTATAACGAGAAAACCAAACCCATTGAAAAAGATACAATTGATCTTGAAAAAGCTCCCGAAGAAGAAAAGTCAACTGAAGAAGAATTAACTGAACAAGAACGAATTATGATTAAGCCTGAGTTTGATGATTCTCCTAAAGAGAAAGATAAATCTTCTGTCAAAGTACCTAGGCCTCCTACTATTCCCAAATCTGAAGAACTGGAAGATAAAATTGAGGAAGAACCTAAAGAAAAGTATAACTCCCCAAAAACACCCATTCCTCCAAAATCTGAAGATCTGGGAGATGAAATTCCTGCTGAATCTGAAGAGGAAGAAATTGAGGAAGAACCTAAAGAAAAGTACAGTCCTCCGAAACCTCCTGTCTCAACACCGTTTGAATCCAAGGTAGAGATAAAACCGGAAGTTGAAAAGGTTGAAACAGATGATACTTATTCAAAATTGTTAACTCCCGTTGAACGCAAGGTTTATGATAAGTTTGGAAAGGTTGGAGTAAAAGTTTATTCTTTGATTGACGGGGAAAAAACAGCAGAACAGATTCTTAAGGCTACTGGTATCAGTGACGTTAAACTTATTGAAATTTTAGAATATCTTGACACTGAAGGAATAATTAAACTTGAAAAACCGGACAACCGTTCAAAACTTAAAGACCTTATCCCTATGGAAGAAAAGTCTGCATCAAGTAATTTGCTTGGTGATTCAATTGAAAATTCTGAGATTGTGGGGTCTGACATTGTCCCTATAGATATCCCTGTAATAAAAAAGATGCCTATTATTAAACGTTTGGTGTTTACTCCCAAACTGTTGATGACTGATGGCGGTAAACTTAAGGCAGTTTATAAAAAAGTTGACGGGAACCGGAGCATTATTGATTTATGTGTTGAAACTGGACTCTCTTTAAAAGATATGGATCATTATATGGAACTTTTATCTGAACAGGGTGCATTAATGTTTAAAACCATGAACCGTGATGATGTTGCAAGAAGATACGGTGATGAAGGATTATCTATCTATAAAAAGTTTGGCCGGGAAGGTATTTTGATTTATGAATTGATAGGCAATGTTTCTTCGTTTAGAGAAATTGTAACACTAAGTGGCATTTTACCTGAAAGGGCTGTTGAAATATTTGTGTTTATTCATAAAGTATTAAATCTTGAATTGCCATTGACAAAAGAAACAATGTATAGGCAGTTGGGATTAATATGATTGCCTCTGATTAATAGGATTTGAATGTTACGTTGTAAGGGTGGCAATAAAGATTAATGTCCAAGGATTTATCCCATCCAAATGGATATTGAGTCGTTTCTGGGCAGATTTTTTTGGTTTCATATTCTAATGAATTTAATATTTTAATGGCTACTTCTGCCTTTGCAGGAGTTGAACTGATATGGGCAAATGCTCCCATAACTATTTCTTCTGCTCCGACAATTTCTTTATACTCCCAAATATCTTGTGCTATTTGACATAGATTTTTATTTTCATCTTTTTCTTCTACACACACAAAAACCAATATTGAATTTTTTGAATCAATGTTTTTAACAGAATCAATTTTTGGGAGGATATCTCCGAATTTTTGTATGCTCTTGGTTATCATTCTTTTTTTTCTTTTTACATTTGATGTTTCTGCAATTTTGATTGAAAGTTCTTTGGTGTGGAAACATTGGATCTTCATGTTACATTAGATGTTAATTCATATATATTAACCTTTCCCTGAATTTTTAACTCATCTAGTAACTGTTTTAAATAAAACTATCTATGTTAGTAATATGTTACTTGATAAGTTTGATTTAATTGATAGGAAGATATTAATAGAATTGGATAAAAATGCCCGTATTACGCATACGGCATTGGGTAAAAAAATAAAAGTATCAAAAGAAACTGTAAAATACAGAATTAATAATCTTGAAAAAAAAGGAATTATTCGTAGTTATAGTACTCTCATAAATCTGTCGAAGATAGGAGCAACTATGTTTAGATTATATTTTCGTTTAAACAATGTATCTCCTCAGATTGAACAAGAAATTTATTCCTATCTCAATGATAATAAAAATATAGTTATTCTTTATTCTACGAATGGTCCATACCATGTTGCCTTGGGCGCAATATTTAAGGACTGCTGGGAATTTCAAAAATTCTGGGTTAATTTTAAAACCAAATTTAAACCTTATTTAGGTCCGTCAAAATTTTCTATAATGACTTTTTATAATGAGTTATCACGAATTTATATAAGTCCCAAACTATCTTCTGTCAAAAAATCGTTTGTTATTGTTGATAACAGCCCTGCCCAAAAATTGGATAGGGTATGTTTTGAAATTCTTAATTTACTTTCAGCTAATGCGCGTATGACATTAAGTGAAATTTCTCATAAAACAAATGTGAGTATGGTGACCATAAGGAAAAAATATAAGTTTTTAATAGATAAAAAAATTATATCTGGGTTTCGCCCGATTTTAAATTTACAAAAGTTGGGGATAGAATATTATAAGGTTGATTTATATTTAAGCGGGTATGCTAATTTCTCTAAAATAAAATCCTACATTCTTTCAAATCCGAATGTTGTTTACAGTGAGGAAACAACAAGTACTTGTGACTTTGAGTTTGATGTTGAGGTTGAGAATTTTAGTAAGTTTACTCAGATTATGGATTCATTCAAAGAAAGGTTTCCAAATGATATAAAAGATTATTCTTATTACTCTCTGGTTAAGACATACAAAATGCAGTTTTGGCATTCTTTGTTTGATTAATTTATGAAGTTAAAAATTCAAAACAACGTGTCTTGTTTGGCTTTTTTCAGTAGTCTCTGGTAAGTGCTCCACCTTTTTCTTATATAAGGGTCAAGTATAGGGTTGTCATAATTTTCCTCTAAATATTTTCTTGTTATGACGTCTGATGAATATCCCGAATTAAAATTAAAGCCCACTTTCTTTTTAATCTTTTCAATCTCTGCGTCTCTCGTGACTTTGGCAATAATTGACGCTGCAGAAACGATAGGGTAGTTGTAGTCGGCTTTATGTTCGGCTGTGACTTTAGTCTTTGTTTTTATTAAATCATCACGGAACTCTTTACTAAATCTTATGGTATTAACGTCTGGGCAGTCAATTATAATATTTTCAATATTTTCTCCTTCGTTAAGAATTTCATTTGCTAATTGCACCATATAATTCTTTTCAATAACGTTTAAACTCATCTTTGCCATTAATTCGTTTAATTTTATTGCAGTGATTTTAACAAGTTTGAATTTTGCATGTTTTGGGATCTCTTTAAATAAAAAATTTCGTTTAGAAGGAGAAAGTAGTTTAGAATCTTTGAGGTTTAAAGAGGTCAAACTATCGTTGCTGTATACAGCAGCTATTACCAAAGGTCCAATTACACAACCTCTGCCGGCCTCATCTATTCCTGCCAGCATAACCGTAATCGCCGCCGTATTCTAAGACTGTAGCCGAATTACCGCTAACAGTCTTCCTTTCAATAACTATGTAATCGCTTACGGCAACAACTGCGGAAAATGGTACATACATATATCCATCTTCGTTGGATATGGTTTGTGCTAATCTGCTGTCTGGGTTTGGCTCTATGATCAAATCGTCAATTTTGCCAGTAGTCTCTTGTAATGTTACATCAATCAACTTCCCAATTTCTTCACCGTCATTTGTAATGACTTTTTTACCACCTAATGATTTTGCTATAACCAATTTAGCCATCATGATCACCTCAATAGCTTATATCTTAACGTTTACTTTTAAATACTTTTCGTTTGATATCTTAATTTATGCAGGATTTTATACAAGCAGGTAATATATCTCAAAAGGTATTAAAAGAGATCCCCCGCCTGGTTTTTGAAGGTCAAAGTTTGCTTGACATCGCAGAAACCATTGAACAAATGATTTTTAGTGAAGGCGCTCAGTTGGGGTTTCCGGTTAATCTTAGTATCAATGATTATGCTGCTCATTTTACTCCTGCTTTTGGCAGTGAACAGAGTGTAGGTTCTGATGATCTGATTAAGATAGATTTTGGCGTTAGCATTAATGGTTGTGTGTCTGATCAGGCTACCACTATGGATATGTCTGGCAACAATGAAAAGCAGGTCCAGTCAACCCGTAACGCCTTAAATTCAGCTGTCAAAAAGATTAAGGCAGGTGTTAAAATTGGTGAACTTTCTAAGGCAATAGAGCACGAGATTACCAGTTTAGGGTTTAAACCGATTTCAAACCTTGGGGGGCATATGATTAAACCGTATTTGCTCCACGCCGGTGTTTTTGTTCCAAATATTTACAGTCCTAATGACAAAAATTCTGATTATGAAATGAAAGAAGGAGACATTTTTGCAATTGAACCGTTTGCAACTACTGGTAAAACTGGCATGGTTGTTGATGGTGACATTATTGAGATTTTTTCACTTAAACAAATAAAAAATGTCAGATTAAAAGCGTCAAGACAGATCATGACAAAAATAATTGAGGAGTATTCTACCCTTCCCTTTTCCCGTCGTAGTTTGCAGAAAGCGTTCCAGTCAAAAGTTACTGTTAATGCTGGCCTGCGCGAACTTGTGCGCAATAATTTATTGTTTGAATATCCTGTTTTAAAAGACGTTGACAAAGGACTGGTTACTCAGGCAGAGATTACTTGTATTGTTGAACAGGATGGGTGCACTCCGTTAGTGCCTTTGGAGTTAGTTTAATTTTCTTTATATAATTTTATTTAATTTTAATTGTTTAATTTTCGTTATTTAATTTTAATGGTTTTTCATTTATTCATTAATTGAGAATTAATTTAAGCCAATTATTTCTGCACTGCTTATAACTACGACATATAATATGTAAGTAAATATCAGGATTAACCCCGCCGTTTTGTCTAGTTTTTTCCTGACCCGTATAAAGTAAATAAGTTCTCCTAGTAAAAGCAAACTGTAAATGTTTAATATTATCATAATAGGTACGTTTATTATTAGGTTTGAAAGTATTGCAAGGAGACCTAAAACCAAAGAGATATTGATTATACTGCTTCCTATCATGTTTCCTAACATTAGGACAGGGTTTCCTTTTTTTATTGTTTCATAACCAAAAATTATTTCCGGGAGTGAAGTTCCCAATGCAATAATCGTTGCACCTATAAAACTTTTATGCAGTCCAGCGATTTGACTTAATATTATTGTATTATCTACTGTAATTTTTGCTGATATGATAAGCAAGATTATGCCAACCAGCAACATAACCATGTCTTTTATTTTAAGTTTACTTTTATTGTGTTCAAGTTTTTCCTTACCTTTTTTGAACGAGAAAAATACGTAACCTGCAAAACATAGCAATAATATTGGGCCTATTAAGATATTTTTAAATGATAATATCGCCAGTGCCAAAACAGTTATCAACAATGCCATGCCCAAATAATTTAAGATCTCTTTGATGTTTTTGTTTTCAATAATTATTGGTTTTTTCTGTGCGCCCACAAATATTGCAATCCCTAATGCTAAACCTATATTAGTTATGTTTGACCCGAATACGTCCCCAAATGAAATTTCCCCTGCATTTTGAACAAGTGATAGTCCCATGATAGATAGCTCAGGAAGTGAAGTAGTTATAGATAATATTAAAGTTCCTATTACAACATCCTTAATACTTAATGAATGGCCTGCAAGTATTATTTTATCAATTATAATGTCTGATGATTTAACCAGAACTGCCACGCCGATTATTATTGTTAGCAAAGGCATTAATACTTCCATAATATCTTCAAACCAATCAACGTTTAAAAAAGTAACTCTCTTAATATGAGTATGTTTAATTTAAGGGCAAATCATCTTCAAAGTTCATTGCACGGTTCATTGCAAAAATATTTAGTGATATGTTTATTTTTGTTTTTGTTAACTTTTAGTTTAAGTTATGCAAAGAGTTTTTCAATTCAAAACGCTGACGTAGAATATATTGTCAATTCTAATGGCACTGTGAGCGTCCATGAAGAGATTTTTTATAATCTACACTGTGAGCCTGGCGAAACCTTTAAAGAATTGTACAGGACGTATCCTGAAGGGTTATCTGTTGCAAGGGTCAGTGGTTATTGCAAAAACCAGAACTGTAACTTTATTCATGATTTGCACGGGGTGTCAGGAAAACCTGAACTGATTTTGGAATTGTCTGACGGTTGCGGACCGGTTACTGCGATGTTTGAATACGAATTGTATACCTTGATTAAACACAATGACACTGTCCAGTTTTATTATAAGTTATGGGGTGATGAATCTCCAAAGGTTACCAACATGAACATTGATGTTGTTGCGCCGGGCCCTGTTTCTCAAACCACTTATTTTATTCATCCCTGGGGACAGGAATTTAATGTTCAGGAAACGAGTAATAGTATATTTATATCCAAACAAAGTTATCCTTCGGGAACATATGTTGAAATTAATTTATTAATGCCTACACAATGGTTTACTGGTCCATCTTCGTATTTTGTCAAGGGAACGTCTTCCAAACAGGAAATAATTGAGATAGAGGAAAATGAAAGGGATTACGGGCAATTGATTGGCACGGTTTTATTGGTTGTAGGAGTTGTTTTGTTAATTTGTTTGCCTTTGCTCCCATGGGGCATTGCAATAATAGTTTATTATGTTCACGGTCGTGAGTTTACTCCTCTTCAGATTAATTATAATGGGCTTTATGAACGTGAACCTGTTCAGGGTTTTGTTCCTGCACAAGCAGAATTTTTCATTGACGGTCAAAAGGAGTTTACCAATTCTTTGCAGGCCACAATAGTTTCATTGGCCGCCCAGGGTTTCTTAAAGATTGAAAAACAGAATAAGGATTATCATTTAATTTTTACTGATAAGAAAGGCAAGCTCAATTCTCTAGAAAAACAAGTTTATGATAAGCTTAAGGGATATGTCCGTGTTTTGGCAGGCAAAACGGTTCTTTCAGTTAACCAGTTTAAAAATAAACATTCTCAGGAACGCGAGTTTTATAATTGGCATAACCTTTGGGTTAAAAATGTTGAAAAATCTTTGAACACAAGCCAATATATTGATTCCCATGGGTTTAATTTGTTTAGCACTTTAGTTGGTGTAATATTGATTTTACAATTTATTTTCTTCATTGTTTTCGTTTTAATTTTGGAATACTTTTCAGTAATATCTCTGGCAATTGTCCTCGGGGGTGCATCTTCATTTGTTTGTTTTATTTTATTCAATAAGAAAAAGATATGGCTGTCGCGCTGGACAAAGGAAGGGCGTGTTCTTAATTTAAAGTTTACAAATTTCAAGAAATACCTGTCAGATTATTCTCTTATGAAGGAACATCCTCCTGAAAGCGTGGTTTTATGGGAACAGTATCTTGCATATGCAACCGCGTTCGGTGTTGCGAAGAAAACTGTTAAGGCCATGGAAAAGGTTAATCCTCAGTTTGTTGAACAAACAAGGAACTTTAACATGTTTACTTATCTATATGTCGCTTCATTCATGCCTCGTTATACTCCTCAGGGGAGTAGTAGTTACGGCGGTGGATGGTCTGGCGGTTTCGGCGGTGCAGGTGGCGGTTTCGGCGGTGGCGGTTTCGGAGCGAGGTAAACCTAATATTTATAAATATGTAGGGATATGTAACTAAACATCAAATTGTAAAAATTAATTTGCAATTTTAAACAATATTTGAGGTTTTAATATGAAAATTAGCGAAATTAAACCAAACACTGGAAAAGTAGAACTTGAAGCAGAAGTTATTGAAAAAGAAGACGCAAGAGATATTACTACAAAATTTGGTAAGAAACTCAAATTAGCAAATGCAACTCTAAAAGACGCAGATGGCGATACTATAAAATTAACTTTATGGGGCGACGATGCAGACAACATTACTCAAGGTATGAAAATCAAAATTGAGAAT